>CAZZPN010000074.1:0-6357 GCA_964655495.1 uncultured Oscillospiraceae bacterium | reverse complement strand
AAACGAGGTTTTAAAAGCAAAAAGCGGTGAATATCACGGCAAAAAGCAATATATAGAGCTGACAATCCCCGCATTTTCAACCGTTTATATTTATAAAAAGAGAGTGAAAACAAAAAGAAAGTAAGCGAGAACTGAAAATTTGTTGGTTAAAGGAAAAAACTTGATTTCGGGGCAAATCAAAAAGGAAAAGGAGGAAGATTTATACAGATTGACGGATTTAAGAAGAATATCTTAATCAGTAGTACAGTCTGTAGAATCAAAAAGAAATGATAAGAAAAAAAGAGATGGTTGCTATGCTTCTTGCAGGAGGCGCAGGCAACAGACTTTATGTTTTGACAAGGGAAAGAGCGAAACCGGCAGTTCCTTTCGGCGGAAAGTACAGAATAATTGATTTTCCGATTTCCAACTGCGTAAATTCAGAAATTGATACAATCGGTGTTTTAACTCAGTATCAGCCGCTTGAGCTTAATGCTTATATAGGCAACGGTCAGCCCTGGGATTTGGACAGAATGTACGGCGGTATAAGAATTTTGCCACCTTATATGGCAGGAAAGACAGGACAGTGGTATAAGGGTACTGCAAACGCAATTTATCAGAATCTTCATTTTATAGACCAGTATGACCCTGAATATGTTCTCATTTTATCCGGCGACCATATTTATAAAATGGATTATGCAAAGATGCTTGAATACCACAAAGAAAAAGATGCTGATATCACTATCGCCGTTTTAAATGTTACAATGGAGGAGGCAACAAGATTTGGTATTTTAAATACCAATCCCGATAACTCGGTTTACGAGTTTGAGGAAAAGCCTGAGCATCCG
This sequence comes from uncultured Oscillospiraceae bacterium, assembly GCA_964655495.1. Lineage (GTDB taxonomy): Bacteria > Bacillota > Clostridia > UMGS1840 > UMGS1840 > UMGS1840. Next base: position 5,533 of record CAZZPN010000074.1, on the reverse strand, counting down.
AAATCAACCAACGCTTCAATGGGAATATATATTTTCCGTTACAGCGCACTTAAAGAATATCTTATAAAGGACGAGGAAAACCCCGATTCTTCAAACGATTTCGGTAAAGATGTTATCCCTGCAATGCTTAATGATAAAAAGAAAATTTTTGCATATAACTTTGAGGGTTATTGGAAGGATGTCGGAACGATTGACTCTCTTTGGGAAGCTAATATGGATCTTCTTAATCCTAAGCTCCCATTAGAACTCAATGACCCGAAGTGGAGAATATATTCCCGTCATACAGACACAATTCCACACTATGTAGATAACGGTGCAAAAATCGAAAATTCTATCGTTTCATCGGGCTGTGAGATTTACGGCGACCTTAATTACAGCGTTTTGTTTGAGGATACAACCGTAGATAAGGACAGCGAGGTTAATTACAGCGTTATTATGCCTAATGTAAAGATAGGTAAAAATGTTTCAATAAACTACGCCATAATCGCTGATGATTGTGTTATCGAGGACGGCGCCGTAATAGGTAACGCACCCGAAAAGTGCAAGAGTGGCGAATGGGGAATTGCCGTAGTCGGAAGCGGCTCTGTTATAAAAGCAGGTCAGGTCGTTAAGGCTAAAGAGATAGTATAGGAGGGGAAAACAGATGAACGCATACAGTATAATTTTTTCCGATGCTTTCGGAGACGAAAGAATAGGAGAGCTGACAGCAAAAAGAAATCTTGCATCAATTCCGTTTGGCGGAAGATTTCGTCTTATAGACTTTCTTCTCTCATCTTTGGTTGGTGCAGGAGTATATGATATAGGTGTTTTAACAAGAAGCAACTATTCTTCTCTTATGGACCACTTGGGAAGCGGTAAGGATTGGGATTTGGACAGAAAAAACGGTGGACTTAAATTCTTAACTCCATTTGTTGAAACAACGGGCAGAACAATCAAAAACAGGATGGATGGACTTATAAGCGCAAGGTCATATATAAAAGCAGCAAAAAATGACTATTGCATTTTGTCCGACAGCAACATAATCTGCAATATAGATTTTGAATCAGTTTTAAAAACACATATCGAAAAAAACGCCGATATTACATGCCTTTACAGAACTTCCAAAGTCAACCCCGGAGAAACAAGTATATCTGTAACATCGGAAGGTAAGGTTGTCGATGCACTTTATCATTTCGATGCTGATAAAAACGAAAAAGATGTTATAATAAAAACTTATGTTATAAGAAAAACGCTTCTTTTGGAGCTTATCGACCGCGCAATTACTTTCGGTTGGGATGATTTGGACCGTGATTTTATCGCAAAGAGCTTTTCATCTTGTGAAATTTACGGTTATAAGGTAACCGGTTTTTGCAAAATAATAAGAGATATAAACGACTATTACGAAGCCAGTATGGCACTTCTTAATAAGAATATCCGTAAAGAGCTTTTAAGAGCAAAGAATCCTGTTTTAACAAAGGTTAAATACAGTGTTCCTACTATGTACGGGCAGAACGCTTCCGTTTCAAACAGCCTTATCGCAGACGGCTGTGTAATAGACGGAACAGTCGAAAACAGTATTCTTTTCAGAGGCTGTCACATAAAAAAAGGTGCAATAATCCGAAATTCAATCATAATGCAAAATTCCGTTATAGGCGAAAACTGCATTATGACCAATGTTATAGCCGACAAAAATATTTCTTTAAGCCCTGATAAAGTGCTTACAGGCTATGATACATTGCCGTTTGTTATATCCAAAGGAACCAGAATTTGAGAATTTTAATTGTCTTTTGGCGATAAATCCGACTTTGTATCAAAAAGGCATCCTCGGAGTATCCTCATACACCGTCGTCGCCTTTTTTCACAAAGACCGAATTTCTCATCCAAAATACAAGTTAAAATTTAAATACTTTCAATTAAGTACAAACCAAAATTTAAAAAATGAACTTCAGCCTCGCGGCGCATGAGCGATCGCCAGGAGGGAAGGGGAACAAGGGGGAAACACCGAAAGTTGCGAAAAATTCCCCCTTTCCCCTAAAAGAGATAATAAAGAAAAGTTTGAAAGAGGTAAAAATAAAAAATGAAAATATTATATGTTGCAGCAGAAGCAAGTCCGTTTATAAAGGTTGGCGGTCTTGGCGATGTTATGGGCGGACTTCCAAAAGAGCTTTGCAAAATGGGGCATGACGCAAGGGTAGTCGTTCCGCTTTATTCACAAATTAAAGAAGAACTCAAAAACGAAATGGAATATATTTCTTCAATAGGCGTTCCGCTTGGATGGCGAATGTCTTATTGCGGGATTTTTAAATGCGTTAAAAACGGTGTTACCTACTATTTTGTGGATAACGAGCAGTATTTCAAAAGAAACAGCGTTTATGGAGAATTTGATGATGCAGAAAGATTTGCGTTTTTCTCAAAGGCAGTTTTGGAAATTCTTCCTGTTGTGGACTTTTTCCCCGATGTTATAAACGCAAACGATTGGCATACTGCCTTAACTCCGCTTTATATCAACGCTTTTTACAGAAATATTCCTGCATACCGTGATATAAAAACGGTGCTTTCAATCCATAATATTGAATTTCAGGGGAAATACGATCCGCTTATTTTAGGGCATGTTTTAGGTCTTGATGTAACATACAGAGATTTATTTATGTATGACGATTGCCTTAACATTTTAAAGGCAGGTATCGAGTCTGCAAATATTGTTACAACTGTAAGCAAAAATTACGCAGAGGAAATTTTAGACCCGTATTTTTCACACGGACTTCATAACATTTTAGAGCCGAGAAAATATAAATTATGCGGTATCGTAAACGGTATTGACACAGATGCCTTCAATCCAAAAACAGACGAAAATATTTACCATAAATATGACTATAAATCAATACGCTTTAAAACAAATAACAAAACAGAGTTCCAAAAAGAAATGGCACTTCCCGTCGATGCTAAAAAGCCTCTTATCGGTATGGTTACAAGACTTACCGACCAGAAGGGAATTGACCTTGTTCGTGATGTAATGCACGAGATTACAAAGCTTGATGTACAGATTGCAGTTCTTGGAACAGGTTACCCGCAGTACGAGGATATGCTGAGATATTGGGAAAACGAATGTCATGATAAGGTAAGAGGTATCATCACTTTTTCAAATCAGCTCGCCTCAAAGATTTATGCCGCATCAGATTTGTTTTTGATGCCGTCTAAATCAGAGCCTTGCGGACTTGCGCAGATGATTGCGATGCGTTACGGTACTGTCCCGATTGTTCATACTGTCGGGGGATTAGGTGAAACTGTCGAAGCGTATAATCCTGTGGAAAAAACAGGTAACGGTATAACATTTCAGTCGTACAACGCCCTTGATATGTTAGACGCAATAAACCGTGCAATAAGCTTATACCACAATAAAGAACAGTGGAGATATATAAGAAAGAACGCAATGCACACAGATTTTTCGTGGGAAAAGAGTGCTAAAGAATATCTGGAAATTTATGAGAAAATAGAGTAAAAAAGCTTGACAAATTTGGGGAATTTATATATAATAGCAACAGATTAATTTTTTGGGAGAAAAATGGTAAAAATGTATAAGACAATGGAAAATAAGCTAAAAAAAATGCTTGAAAATGTTGAGCTTTTTAATGTGGGGGAAATCAGAGAAAAACCTTTTGGATACGGAATTGAAAGATTTCCTGAAGAGGTGTATAAGTATGTGTCGCCATACGGCGGTTTTATTTCAACCGTTTCTGCTCACTGCGAAATAAGATTTGTAAGAGAAAAATCGGAAAACAAAGTGTCGCTTACCTTTATTTCAGAGGAATATAAGGCAAATATCGTCGAAATGCGAGGCGACCGTGTTCATAAGGTGCATCTTTTGCAACCAAGTGTTCCTTATTCAATCTGGGTGGAACAAACTCCAACCGACAGAATTAAAGAGCCTGAATTTTTTAAGGACGATGTCTTTTCCAATGAGGTGGTAAGACTTATTTTTTCTGATGCAAAAATAACATTATGTGATATTGATACTTACGGCAAAAAAATAAGACCGCCAAAAAAAGAAGAATTGCCCAAGAAAACCTTCCTCGCTTACGGCTCGTCTGTTTCTTTTGGCAGCCACGCTTTTTCTTCGACTAACAGCTACATCGCACAGACTGCAAGATTGCTCGGTTGCCAGGTGTTGAATAAGGCTATGGGCGGCTCGTGCTTTAAAGAAAAAGAGGTCGTTGATTATATAACAGGCTTAGATACTGACTTTTTCATCTTTGAGCCGGGAACAAATATGTATGGCGAGTTTGACAACGATGTTATTTTTGAAAGAAGCTTAAATGTTGTGAACACATATTTTGAAAAACACCCCGATAATTATATTTTTATGCTTGAGCCTCCGATGCCTCGTCAGAGAGCTTCAGAGAAAGAAAAGTATGAGGCTTTAAGACAAACCATTCATAAGGTGAAAAACTCTGTAAAAAATGATAAGCTTGTTTTGTTTGATATTCTTGATATTGAAAAAAGCTCAACTTATCTTACAACAGACACCATTCATTTATCTACCGAAGGTCATATGATGATGGGAACTAATTTAGCAGGGCTTATCGAAAAATATTTATAATAAAAAATAAAAAAGCAAAAAAATAAATAAAAATCACTCAGGTTTTACTGCCTGAGTGATTTTTATATATTATGAGTATAAAAGCATTTTTTTAAAGCAAATCTGCGATATCATATATCAGTCTTTCAGTTTTTTCCCAGCCTAAGCAAGGGTCTGTGATTGACTTCCCGTAAATTCCTTCTTCAACCTTCTGACATCCGTCTTCTAAATAGCTTTCAATCATAAGACCTTTCACAAGCTTTTTGATATCGTTGTTATGACGGCAGCTATGAAGCACTTCTTTTGAAATTCTTATCTGTTCCAAATATTTTTTGCCTGAATTTGCATGGTTTGTGTCTATTATTACTCCCGGATTTAAAAGACCGCTTTTTTCGTATATTTCGCTTAAATGTAATAAGTCCTCGTAATGATAGTTGGGGAGCGACTGCCCGTGTTTATTCACATAACCTCTCAAAATTGCGTGAGTAAGCGGATTTCCTTCAGAATGTACTTCCCATCCTCTGTATATAAATGTATGCTTTGATTGCGAAGCTGTGATTGAATTCATCATAACAGAAATATCACCACTTGTAGGGTTTTTCATTCCAACAGGAATATCAAGTCCGCTTGCGGTAAGACGGTGCTTCTGATTTTCAACAGACCTTGCTCCTATTGCAACATATCCGAGTAAATCGCTTAAATATCTGCACACGAAAAACCTGTTTCTTTTATTGCGCGGATATGAAGCTCTCTTATTGCTACAATTCCCTTATACATATCAGGCTTCTCGTTTGGGTTTGGCTGATGAAGCATACCCTTGTAGCCTGCACCTGTTGTACGGGGTTTATTTGTATATATACGGGGGACTATAAAAATTTTATCCGAAACCTTGTCGGAAATTCTTCTTAATCTTGTGATATATTCAATAACGCTGTCTTCGTTATCAGCGGAGCAGGGACCTATTATAAGTACAAATTT
>CAZZPN010000073.1:0-6373 GCA_964655495.1 uncultured Oscillospiraceae bacterium | reverse complement strand
GCTTACGGTTTCTATTTTTGCATATTCTTCTGCACCGAAAAGCTTGAAATATTTTTCCAATATTTTTGAGGCATTTTTCTTATTCAGCTTCGAAAAATCTTTAAAATGAGGCGACTTATTTTCATAATAAAACTCGTTGTTATCCGTTTTTAAAATAGATTTTTTATCTTTTGATGAATATCTGCCTTCGGAAATTTCATCGTAGTTCCCTAAAAGCGTATTCTTAAGTTCTTCCGATGCAACTGCTCTTTTATACTCGTTCACGAATGCGTATTTTTTGTTCACAGCTGAAAAATCTTCGGAAATTTCTATATTATTGGCTTTAAGAACGGGCTCCAAGCTTTTGATATCCACCTTATTATTACCGAAATTCAAGTAAATATTATAAGCTAAAAGGCAAATATCTACGACGATAAAAAGCCATATCAATATTGTCTTTGCTTTTTTCCATTCCATAAAAATCCGCCTTTCTTTTTATTTTTCTATAAATATTCAAACGAGCCGTCCGAAAATTCAACGCACCATTTCTGCAAAACAGTATTATCATCATTAATAACATTTACAGGATACAAAGCGACAATTTCAAAATCAGCCTTCGAAACATTTAAGCCCCTGTTATAAACCTCGTCATACGCATTTATAAGTGAGCCAACTGAAACTGTATTCTCATTTTTCTCTATTTTAATAAAACGCTGTTTATAATAAATAATTTTTCCGTTTTTCACTCTCATAACAACATCACTTCCCTTTTCCGAGTGAAGCTTGTTACCATCGAGAGAATAAACAAATTCATACTGTTTAATACCGTTTGACGAAGAAATATTTTTTAATGAAAGAAAGCTCTCATTATCAAAACATTCTTTGTAAAGAGAATTTGCAAATAAGACTGCACCGGCACTTTCGTCGGAAGCACCGAGCGAAAGCCCTTCAAAATTTTCGCCTGCTTCATAGCTGAAGCTTGTGTTATCATATATTTTCAAAGTTGCGTGGCTTTCTATAAAGCTTATCGTGTTTTCTTTATCTGTATATGAACGGGCAGAATTTTTCTTTATATTGAATTTTTTGAAAATTCCGTCATATACGCTATCCGAAACATCATATCGGGGAAGCTCGGTTGAAATTTTATAAATAAATCTTTCCGAAAGTGTTACCGGCACCAAGCTTTCAACAGGTATTCTCTCAATATCTTCATTTTTCTTGTCAAAATTAAGCTCGAAGCTAAAAGAATCCGACATAGATACAGATTTAATTTTCGGGCGAATTTTTTCGACAATGCTCTGTGAATCAAAATCAACTGGAAGTCTGTAATTCTGGTTTGTTTTATAATCGTAAAAATAAAGATACTTTGTTGAAGAATCGTCCGAAAGCGTTATAAAAACGGTATCTGCATAGGGGTATTTTAATATATCAAAAAAATCCTGCTCACACATAAGGTAGTCAGTTAATGAAATCTGTGAAGAAAATTTAAGCGCAATACCGTTTCCCTTAAATGCGTTTTTATAGTCGCTGTCGCTCACATAAGAAATCGTTCCTGCTCTTATAATAGCTTCTTTTATATTTTTTAAAATACCCAAAAAAGCATTAAAATCTTTTTCACCCGAATAAACGATATTTCTTGAGCCGTTATCGGAAACAGAAATCCACTCTATACCGTAGCAATCGCCGGGGTTTATTTCTGTTTTGGGGATATAATCTCCGGTGTCATCTTCTAAAAAAATATACTTTAGATTTCCGATATTCTTTATACTATGAAGAAAAGAACTATAATCCTTAGACCATAATTCTTTCCCACTCCATATAGATGCAGTAAGAATTACTGCAGAAATAACCAAAAAATAAAGGAGCATTGTTTTAAAAAATTCTTTTTTCAAAACAAACACTCCCTTTTCTCTTTATACGAAAAAATTTAAAATTAATTAAATTTAAAGGCTTTCAAACCGGCTCTTATTGAAAACAACGAAGCACTAAGCACATTGATATGTATTGATACATGCTGGAAACTATCATCTTTTTCTGCTCTTATAATAAGATTGTTGCTTCCCGATGAAAGCTTAAGCGGGATAACAAACATTCCCGAAGCTCCTGCCGTTACACTAAGCGGCACACCGTTTTCATAACAAAGCTTATAAGAACCTGCCTGCGCATCGTAACAGTATATGTATATCTTTGCGCCTGCCTCAGCAAAACCTGAAACTGAGCAAGACTTTGAATAAGTAGTGCTATATACTTTATCAGGATTTGTAACAGTAATTATTCCGCTAACGCCTGTCCCTTCGTACGTCCCGATAGTTTCAGGTGCAGCATAACACAGAGAGGTCATCATTGCAAAACACATAATAAATATAACGCACATAACAAATATTCTCTTCATATTTATTCACCTCTCCTTTCTTGTAATACTGTCCAAAATTTTTTCACGCAACATAACATTTCATCATATTCGCATTATCATTATACCATAATAATTGTTACAAGTCAATTACAAAACCCTTACAGTTTATGTTTTTTACTTTTTTAAAGAATTGTAATATTCCTCTAAATCAACCACAGTATTTTCTACTCTTGACTTTTCAGCCGCAAAAGCAATCAAATGGCTCTCGCATGAAACAGATATATCAGAAATTGAATTTGACGGATTATTATTCACAATATACTCATATAAATCTTCCATAATCCCCGCATCTCCGCCACCATGACCGCCTGCAATACTCTGGTCAAAATCAGCTCTCGGACTATATACAGAGGTTGTCTCACGGGTTGAAAAATCATAATATTTAATAGTCTGTTCTTCCATTTCAGCTCTTAATTCGCCTTTTGTTCCCATAATTGTTGTTACTCTGCCGCCTTTATTAAACGGAGACATTGTAAGGCACACGCATTTGTCTTCTCCAAACACCATATTTACCACCTGTCTGTCAACAACATCATTATCACAATAAAATACACATCTTCCATACTGTGAAGTTTTCAAAGACTCTAAAACTTCTTCATCGGTAGGATTAAATTTATTTGCAGCAATAGCTCTGAAATGCTTAACCTCTGCAGTGTCAACATTATAAAGAGCAGGTGCATAATAACAACAGGTATCTTTATGCGGACAGCCGTCAAGACAGCGTTTAGGTGCACCTTCAGGTGCATTTTCTTCACAAAAATAAGAAAGCGTTCCAAATGACTGAACTTTGGTACAAGGCTCTCCTATTAACCAAAGCATAAGGTCAGTATCATGACAGCATTTTGCCAGAATCATCGGAGTAGATTCATCAAATCTTCTCCAATTTCCTCTTACAAAGCTATGGCTCATGTGAAGATTTCCAACACCTTCCGTATGGTCAATATTGGTTATTTCTCCGATTTTACCGTCATCAATAAGCTTTTTTAATGTCTTGTAAAAAGGAGTATATCTCAAAACATGGCACACAAGAACTCTTACATTGTTTTTCTTTGCTGATTCTGCTATTTTAAAACATTCTTCAGCAGTAGTTGCCGCAGGTTTTTCAAGCAGTAAATCATATTTCTTTTCCATCGCCTTCATCGCAGGCTCGAAGTGCATTTTATCTTGTGTACAAATCATTGCAACATCGGCAATTTTTGGAAGTTTAAGAAGGTCCTCGTAGCTTTCAAAGCAATTTTCTTCTGGCACATTATAATGCTTCATTAAAAATTTTCTTTTTTCTTTTACAGGCTCTGCTAAGCCTACAAGCTCAAATTTTTCAGGCATTATATCTAATGATTTGAGATAGCTGCTTCCTCTGTCGCCGCCGCCTATTAAGATTAATTTTAGTTTCTTCATAGTCTAATATCCTTTTCTAAAAAATTTATTAAACTCTCTTTTTTTTGCGCTGGTTTCATTATTATACATAATAATTTCCAATTTGTAAAGGTTTTTTTGAAAATTAATAACAAATTTCAAAAATATCCTTTGTTTTTTCGAAGTCAAGCTCCAAAAAGCCATCAATTTCTCTTGTCTTTCCGTAAGTGCAAAGCTCACTAAGCTTATTAAGCGATGATTTTTCCACTCCAAATTCTCTTAAATTTTCAGGCATCTTTAAGAATCTGAAATACCTTTGCGTTTTTTCTATTCCCAAAAGTGCCGCCTTTTCGTCATCGTTTTCGCATACATCCCACACATTTCTCGCAAACTGCGCAAAACGGGGAATATTATACTTATAAACATATTTTGCCCACGCAGGAAAAAGCACTGCAAGGCCTGCCCCGTGTGCAATATGCTCATATTCGCCACTAAGAGCGTGTTCAAGCTGATGCACTGCAAGATATCTCGCGCGCCCGCTTTCAGTCAGTCCGTTATGCGAAAGGCTTGATGCCCACATCACATTCGCTCTTGCTTCATAGTCATATGGGTTTTCCATTAGAATTTTTCCCGAATTTATAACGCTTTTTAAAAGTCCCTCAGCAATTCTGTCTGTAATCTCAAAAGGTGCACAGTTATTAAAGTATCTTTCGATTGTGTGCATAAGGATATCCACAATTCCGCACGATGTCTGATATTCGCTTACTGTATAGGTAAGCTCGGGATTACATATAGCAAATTTGCATCTTATAATTTCGTTGCTGTAGCCTATTTTTAGGTTAAGCTCTTCGTTTGTTACAACTGCCGATTCGCTCATTTCGCTTCCTGCGGCTGAAATTGTGAGAATACATCCGACGGGAAGTGCTTTTTTTGGTGTCTCTTTTTTTGTAGCAATATCCCATACATCAAAATCGTTCACAGCACCCATAGCAGTATATTTAGACGAATCAATCGTGCTGCCGCCGCCAAGCGCAAGAATCATTTCGACATTTTCTTCTTTAGCAAGTTTTACAGCCTCTCGCACCTTTGAAAGACGGGGATTGGGGTCAACACCGCCAAAATCTACAACTTCAATGCCGTTTTTCAAAAGCGATTCCATAACCTCGTCATAAAGTCCGCTTTTTTTAACGCTTCCCTTCCCGTACTGAAGCATAATTTTTTTATATCCGTAGGATTTTATAATTTCGCCCACATTTTTATGGGTGTCTTTTCCGAAAAAAACTTTTGTAGGTGTATAAAAAGTAAAATTATTCATTTTTGTTCTTCTCCTCTTTTTTATTTCTCTTTTGTTCGCTGAATCTTAGTTTGCACATTGACTTTTCTTTACATTTAGGGCATTTAAGATGCCTTTTTAATGGTGTGTGCGTACTGAAAAGATACGCAGAAACACTTGGCTTAAAAACCTTCTGGCAATTCGGGCATTCAAAAAAGCTCGAAGTATAATCAACCTCAACAGATATTATAAGCGCTGCAATAAAGTTTATAATTGACAGCGAAATAATGATATTGCGGTCTCTTATTGTAAGATAATCTTTAACATAAATGCACATTGTCATAAGAACAATGGCAAGAATAAGATATAAAATTGTCAAAAAAATTTTAAATGCACTTTTCATAAACAAACACCTCATCTTTTTAATGTTTTTAAATATTCTTTCTTTTTTTCATCTATGCGGTAGCTTTCACAGGCTTTTTGGATAGTTTTATTATGAACCCACATATCAATCTTTTTATTTTCAAGATATAAAACAGCTTTATCGTATTTTTTATAAAGCGCTGTCGCAAAATACCACGCAACCATCATTTTTACATAGTATTCATCGCTTTTTACCAAAGAAACCTTACTGAGATATTCTTCTTTGAAATTTTCTTCAAGATAAAAGCTCATTAGTATTTTGATTCCATATCTCACAGTATAACTATGCGATGAAAAAAGCCACTCATCAATTTTCAAGATAAGCCTATCCGGATGTTTTCCTAAAATTTTCGGAGTTATACTGTCGCAGGTCGCCCAATTATTAACATATGGTAAAAACTCATCAAGAGCAACTATACATTCGTCAAAATCTTTTATCTGCTCAATTAAGAATCCGTGCAGATTATTCTCCTCATAATATTTATGAGGAAGACTTTTTAAAAAGCTTTTATAATCTTCTTTAAAAAATTCTTTTGCGTATTTTCTTAAATTGGGTGTACGCACTCCGATTATTGTAGCTTTATCCACTGTGGGCATAAGCTTTGCCTGAAATTCTTTATATCCGATATCCTGCATTAAAAAAAGTTTTTTCTGCACTTTTTGCACTTCGCTCATAAAATCACCCTTTTCCTATCAATCTTAATTATACACTTTGAAACGAGAAAAGTCAATCTATTCAGAAAAAGAAAAATCATTAAATCCCCTTCCATTGATTGACAATACAAAAAAAATAGGCTATAATATAATAAAGTATTATGTTCATTCCAGCGTGACAGAACTTGAACTCAATATGCCTTGAACTTGTTAAATTTGTGTTCTTTTAATTTGTCGGTTTTACAAGGCGCCAGCCTTGCTGTAACCTCCGCATC
>CAZZPN010000072.1:0-6409 GCA_964655495.1 uncultured Oscillospiraceae bacterium | reverse complement strand
GAGTAACAATCGCTTCTGCATTTTTTTCAAATGGAACATTCAAAACTGTTCCGTCTGTTACTGACGCTTCAGCAATATTTACAGTGCTTATAACGGGAAATACAATCAAAATAAAGGAAAGTATAATTGTATAAAATCTCTTTGCCATATTTTCCTCCTTTAAAATTCGAAGAATAAGATTTTATTCTTCTAAAAATTATTTTTGTTTTAAGAAATTATCAACCTGCTCCTGGAAATCCTTTAAAATTTCTTTATTGCCGACAGCATTGAGCTCATTTTCAAATTCTTTATATGCTTTCTCCCAATCAGGATAAACACCTGCTAAAAGCGGTTCATAATATTTTTCGTTTACATAGTTTGCCTGAGTAAGATAATCAGCACTTTTTGAGTTATCAAGATAAAAACCTATAAGCGGAGAACGGAAATCGGACATATTTGATTCTTCAAATACCCATTTTTTGTATTCATCAGGCTCAGAAGGACAATTATATGCAAGCTGTGTATTTCCTACAATCCATTTGAAAATTCCATAGGCATCTGTTGAACTTCCCTGCAAATTATATTCAGGTTTTATGCTATCTTCACCTGTTTTTTCATAGTGAGTTCCTTCAATTCCAAAAACAAGAAGGTTATATAACTCCTTATCTGTCTGCAATAAATTAATTACCTGCATAGCTTTTTCGGGATCCTCACAGTTTGCCATAATTGAAGTACCTCCCGCAGAATTTACATATCCTATATAGTCTTTTTCATAATACGGAACAACAATAACTTCTTCACCATAGGTTTCGCTCAGCTGTGCTTGAATAAAAGGAGTATATCCTACATCCCAGAAAGGAACACCGTCAAGCTGACCCTTATAATCCACTGTATTTGTGAGAGCGTCTTCTTTTATGTAACCTTTTTTTGCCCATCTCGCACTTACTTCATAATGCATACGAGAATTTTCGGAAAGCACATAGTTTACAACTTTAGCTTCTTTATCACCGTATTCTATACCATATGGCCATTTGAGTGATTCCCATCCTCTAGCATTAATGGCTTTAACAGAACCGTTAAATTTATAACCTGCAGCCTTTAAATCGTCCATATATTTTTCTAAAATATCATACATTTCTCTTGTATCATGACTTGAAGAATAAAGTGCTTTTTTAAATGCTTCTAAATCAAGGAACTTATCAGCCTGTTCCTTAAAGAAAACAACACCTCTTAAAACCGCACACATCTGGTATGACGGTATTCCGTAGGTTACACCGTCAACCTTTTGATAGTCCATAAACCAATCCGGAAGTGTTTTTAAAGTTTCCTGACCATATTTTTGAAGTAAATCATCAAGAGGAAGGAAGGTCCCGTTTTTTACTTCTGTATGAAAATCTGTTCCATAGTTACCCGCAATATCCATTTTTTCTCTTGCTGAATTCATAAGAAGAAATTTCTGTGCGTATTCAGCAGTAGGAATAACTTCAAAAGTTACTTTTACGCCCGGAATTTTTTCAGCAAGCTTTTTATTGAAGGCCTCCCATACAATTTCACTGTCTTGCTGCATTCCCGGTCCCATCATAACATATTTAAGGTCGACAGTTTTTCCACTGTTTGTCTTTGTGCCGGAGCAGCCTGCAAATAGTCCGACAGCGATTACAGCTAACAAAAAGAGAGCTGTAATTTTTGTTTTTTTTGTTGGTTTTCTTTTTGAATTTTGATTTGTCATAATAGACACCCTTTCTTTTCGTAAATATATAATAATAAATTTATTACCCCTTAACACTTCCAACTACAAGCCCTTTGGCAAAATATTTCTGGAAAAATGGAAAAATAACCATCATTGGCCCTGCAGCAAGAACTGCCGTTGCATATTTTAGCGTTTCAGCGGGAACCTCTGTTCCCACAAGCATTTCCATCGCTGTCCCCTGCATTTGTTTTATATAGTCGGCTTCATTAATAATTCGTTGTAACAGATATTGCAAAGAGTATAATCTGTTGTTTCGGATATAAAGAAGCGAAGTATTCCAGTCATTCCACTTTCCAAGCAATGTCATAAAAGCAATGCATGCAATAATAGGTGTTGAAAGCGGAAGAACAATTTTATAATAAATTTTGAACTCACCTGCACCGTCAAGCTTTGCAGATTCACTAAGCTCTGTAGGTAAACCTTTAAAATATGTTCTGAATAAAATTACATTCCATGCACTTACAAGAGTTGGAAAAATATATATCCAGAAAGTATTACCAAGCTTTAAATATTGTGTGTTTAATATGTATGTCGGCACCATTCCGCCTGAAAAGAACATTGTTATCATAAGAAATATGGTGATGAATTTTTTGTGTTCGTAATAGCTTTTTGAAAGCGGATATGCCATAAGCGTCTGTATAGCAACCGATAAAAAAGTTCCCAAAACAGAATACATAATTGTAATCTTATACGAATCAAGTATCTGTCCGGAATTCTCGAAAGCCATTTTGTAAGCATCCAAGCTCCACACACTTGGAATAAGCTTATATCCATCAGTTACAACAGAGCTTTCTGCTGAAAAAGAAACAGAAATCATAAGTAGCATAGGTACAATAAAGGTGAGGCTTAAAAGAATTAAAAATATATTTAATATTATATAGCCGATAGTTATTCTATTTTTCACTACTTCTTCCCTCCTTAAAACATACTTTTCTCAGAATCAATTTTTTTAATTATTGTATTACTTCCCAAAAGAAGAATAACACCCACAACAGACTGGAATAGTCCTATTGCAGCAGTTCTTCCCATACTTGTTCCTTTCTGAAGCGCTCTGAAAACATATGTATTGAAGATATTTGTTGTGTCATAAAGCAACCCTACATTTCTCGGAACCTGATAAAAAAGTCCGAAATCGCCTCCGAGAGCGTTTCCGAGTCCCATAATTATCTGTAAACAAATCAATGAAGCAAGCTCAGGAATAATTATATGGGTTATTTGCTTCAATCTTCCTGCTCCATCAATTTTTGCAGCCTCAAACAAGCTTTCGTCTATTCCTACAATTGTTGAATAATAAAGTAAGCTGGAATAACCTGCACCTTTCCATAAATTTGTAATTGTCAGGATAACCGGCCAGTATTTACTTTCAGAATACCAGCTAATCGAGTCTTTCCCAAAAAAAGAAAGGAGTGTGTTTAAAACACCCGATGTAGGAGAAAGAAAGACATACACTATGTAGGAAACCAATACCATCGACATAAAAGTTGGTAAAATTGCGGTTGTCTGATAAAATTTTAACAGTTTAGTACTTCTTATGTTATAGCAAAGCACAGCAAATATTATGGACGCAATATTCCCCGTTATAAGAAATATAACCGAATAACCAAGAGTATTTCTCATAAGAAGTCCAAAATCATCGGACATAAAGAAAAATTTAAAGTTGTCAAATCCGATCCATTCACTTCCAAAAATCCCAAGATTCGGATTGAAGTTTTTAAACGCCATAATAACTCCAATCATTGGAAGATAGCAAAAAATAAGAACTAAAATAAATCCCGGCAAAACCATAAGATCAAGCGTTCTGTTATCTCTGGTTTTAATTTTTTGATACTGTTCTGTTTTTTTCATTAACATCACTTTTTTCTAACTCCTTTTTATCATTATTTCATAAAAGCTCAATCGGAAGTATAATTTTAAATTCAGTGTGTTTCCCTTCATTGCTTTGGATTGTTACTTTTGCTTTTTCTCCATAAACAAGCTTTAATCTTTTAAGCACATTTTTTATTCCGATTTTTTCATTTTCAAAGTTCTTTTCATTACTTATTTTAAGAATATCTTCAATAGTTTCCTGTTTTATCCCCATTCCGTTATCGTATATACTTATGTTAAGGTTGCCTTCGTTTTTCGTAATTGTTACATTAATTTCTCCGCCACAATCTTTAATGCCGTGAAAGACTGCGTTCTCAACAAATGGCTGAAAAACCATCTTCAAAATACGAAAATCTTTTGTATCAAAATCACAGTTTATACTATAATCAAAATCATGATATCTGTATTTAAGAAACACCATATAATCTCTTAAAAATGCAAGTTCTTCATCTAAAGATACAAAAACATTTTCTGAAATGTAGCTATATTTAATTATTCGTGAAAGCTTGGTGATCATTTTTATACATTCATTATCATAACCAAATTTTTTTATAAGTTCATTTCCTACAACGGTAAGAGAATTATTTATAAAATGAGGTGTAATCTGTTTTTGCAAAGCTTTATTTTGCATTTCCTCGTAATCGGTTACACGCATTTCAACTTCTTTTTTTAATTTTTCATTATCGTCCATCAAATAAATAATTCTGTCACTTATATATTTTATTTCGTTATCCTTAAGCTTTCTGGGTACCTTTTTTGTTTCAAAAATATTTATAAGATTAAAAATGTAATACAAGCTGTCTTTTGATGTTAAAAGCGAAACCAGAACTATTAGAATAAACACAAAAATAAATATAAATATAAAACTTAAATAAATATTGCGTATTCCGCTCATATATTTTAATCCAGGAGAAGAAGCTATATATTCAAATTCGTAATAATATGAATTTTGTCTGCTGTAAACCAAATCAAGTTTTTTTATGTAGCCCTCTTGAGAATCCATTTCTAAAAACCACTCAGGAATGTTATAGGTTGTATTTGAAAAGACAATTTCCCCATCCATCATCACATATATTTGTTCATCTGCGCTTATAAGATTTCTGAATTTGTCTTTTATTTTCTGAATATCCATCTCAACAGCTATATAACCTGTACTGCCTGTAACCTTTTTTATAAAAAAAAGAGATTGCAGATAATTTCTCTGATTTTTTTTAAAATCAATTTTACAGCCGTTTTTAAAATTTGTTTCTATATTATCAACCCAGTAAGAATACTCAAGTTCATTTTTGAAAATCACGCCTCTGGAAGTAAAAATGAATTTATTTTTAGGATTATACAGATATATATTTTTTATTCCCGTATTATAATAATTCCCAAGTGTAAGTATCATATTTTCTTTTTGCTCTTCCTTTAAGAGCTGTTTATCATTCATACTGAAAAAAAACTTAACATGAGAATTAACATCAATTTTTGCAGAGAGGTATTCAGCCTCCCTGAAAAAATCTTCAAATATTATCAATGCCTTCTTCATCTCTGTTTTATTTTCACTTAAAAACGCTTTTTGAGAAGAAAGCCGTATTCCATTATATGAAAGAGTTATAAGAGCAGTTGTAAGAGCAAAAAGAATTATAAAAACCTTCAACGCTCTCATAACTACAATACTTTTAAGACCGTATTCTTTGGTGTAATCTATAATACTGTTCTTCACTCATTCCCCTCCTTAATATCGGAGAAAGCTTTTTTATAATCCCGTACCGAATAACCTGTGTATTTTTTGAAAGCTCTCCTGAAAGCTCTCTCATCAGTATAACCAATAAGCACACATATCTCATTTATAGTTTTTCCCGTAAGTGCATATTCCTGTGCTTTTTTCATTCTACATTCATAAAGATATGTCATAAGTGTTTTACCGGTATATTTTTTGAATGTTTTTGACAAGTAAATAGCATTTATATGGAGTTGTCCAGCAATTTCACTTCTTACGATTGGCATCTTGTAATTTTTTTCTATTATTTCTGCCGCGGATTTTATAATTTCAGGTAAATTAATACTATGAATATCAAGAATTTCAGACTTGTTTTTGTTATTTATATCATCACAGAAATAATTACCCTGACAAATATCGCATAAATTAAGATTTTCCGAAATTGTAAGTACAGCATTTAATCCAAAAGAAGCTTTTATTTCCTTTGCTATAATATCTTTATCTGTAAAAACATCCTTTCCATGATTAAAAAGAACAATGTCAAGCTCGTTTTCCGAAAAATCTATTGCTGTAACGAAGAGCTTTGTATTCAGAAGCTTTACAACATTGATTATTGCGTTTTTAAACATTTCATCGGTATATTTCCACTTGTTGTTTTTAAAATCTGCATAATCTTCCAGCACAATCGAGAGACGGACGCATTTCGAACTTTCAAAATCATTATCCTTTTCTATTTCATAGTAGTTTTTTGCAGCTTCTTCACATGAGGAAAAATTGTTCTCAAATAAATCATAGAAAAACATCTCTGTCTGTAGTTCATCATACTTATTGGAACTTATTGTCTTTCTTAATGAAATATTATTTCTTACTACATCCATAGCATCCAAAAATTCATCCAAATCAACAAATTTCAGAAGATAGTACACAACACCATATCTCATTAGCTCCTTTGCATATTCAAACTCTGAATATGCGCTTACTGCGACAATATTAATATGTGGTTTGTTTTCATAAAGATATTTTGCAAGCTCTATCCCTGAAACTCTTGGCATTTTTATGTCGGTAATAACAAGGTCCGCATCGTTTTTCTCAAGAAAATTTATTACTTC
>CAZZPN010000071.1:889-6438 GCA_964655495.1 uncultured Oscillospiraceae bacterium | reverse complement strand
CAAAGGGAAACACTATCCCATTAAAATGCGTTCTATAATATTATCATACCGAAGGGAACTTGTCAAGCTTTTTTTGAAAAATTTTTAATTTTTTTTGAAAACTCGCCTCAAGGTTGTGCATTTTTAACAAAAAAATTTATTATTATTGTGAAAAAATTAGTTGATTTTTTCTTGAAGAAGTTGTATAATATTATCAACAATATATTGCGTATATATTAACTGTCTTTTCTATTATATATAGGGAAGCGGAATGCAAAAATACATTTACAGAAAGGTAGTTGATTTTTAATGATTGCAAAAGGGAAAATACGCAACATAGCACTTGCTGCTCACGGAGGCTGCGGAAAGACAACATTGGCAGAGTCAATGCTTGTTAATATGGTAGAAATTGACAAAGCAGGTAAAATTCCTGACGGTAATACCGTGATGGACTACACACCTGAAGAAACAAAAAGACAGATTTCGATTTCTTCAGCATTTGCAAGTGGTACATGGAAAGATGTTAAGATTAATATTATAGATACCCCGGGATTTTTTGATTTTGAGGGTGAAATGGCAGGCGGACTTCGTGCTGCTGACAGCGTTGTTATTTTGGTAAGTGGAAAAGACGGAATCGGTGTAGGAAGTGAAAACGCATGGAACTACGCTGAAAGAAAAAATATGCCTAAAATCATCTTCATCAACGATATAGACGATGAAAACGCAAACTATCAGCAGGTTGTTGCTGATCTTAAAGAGACTTTCGGAAAATCAATCGCTCCGTTTTATGTTCCTCTGAGTATAAACAACAAGGTTATGGGATATGTTGACCTTATTCACAAAAGAGCGAGAGATTTTGAAACAAGAGAAAATATTCCGCTTTCAGACCATATGCTTGAGCTTTGTCAGGAAACAAAAGACCAGATGTATGAAGCTATTGCAGAAACAAGTGAAGAGCTTATGGATAAATACTTCAACGGAGAGGAATTTACTTCCGAAGAAGTTATGGCTGCTATCCGTACAGGCGTTCGTGATTGCAGCATTACCCCTGTTATGTTCGGCTCAAGTATTAAAAATATGGGAATAAAAGGTCTTCTTAACGCAATAGTTGACTACTTCCCTTCGGTTGATGAGCTTAATCCTGAAAAGGCTATCAATATCACCGATGAATCAGAAACCGAAGCTGAATATACAGACGAAGGCCCTGCAAGACTTTTTGTGTTCAAAACAATCTCTGACCCATTCATCGGAAAGCTTTCCATATTCAAGGTTATTTCCGGAACAGTTAAGCCCGATATGGAATTTTATAACATAAATAAAGGCTCGAAAGAAAAAATTTCAAAGCTGTTTATACCAAAAGGCAAAAAACAGATTGAAGTCAAAGAGCTTTCAGCAGGCGATATCGGTTGTGTTGCAAAACTTTCAGTTACAAAAACAAACGATACCTTGTGTACATCAAACGATAATATAAAAATAAAGGAAATCAAATTCCCGACTCCTCATGTTAAGGTTGCCATTGTTACAAAAGAAAAAGGCGACGAGGAAAAAATCAGTGCCGGATTATCAAAAATGGCTGAAGAAGACCCGACAATCAAGTATTACAACGATACACAGACAAAGCAGTTTGTGCTTTGCGGAATCGGCAAGCAGCATATTGATGTTATAATAAGCAAATTAAAAGCAAGATACAACATTGAGCTTGAACTTCAGACTCCACAGGTTGCTTACAGAGAAAAAATCAGAAGAAAAGTAAGCGTTGAAGGAAAACATAAGAAACAGTCAGGCGGACACGGTCAGTACGGACACTGTCTTATCGAGTTTGAGCCTCACGACGGAGACGACCTTATCTTTGAAGAAAGAGTTGTAGGCGGTGCAGTTCCGAAGAACTACTTCCCTGCTATCGAAAAAGGACTTAAAGAAAGCACAGCACACGGTGTGTTGGCAGGATATCCTGTTGTAGGACTCAAAGCAACATTGTTTGACGGTTCATACCATCCTGTTGATTCTTCCGAAATGGCATTCAAAACTGCTGCACACAAAGCGTTTATGAAAGGTATGCAGGAAGGTCAGAGTACACTTTTAGAGCCTTACGGTGCACTTTCTGTTATAGTGCCTAACGATTATACAGGAGATATCATCGGTGATGTAAATAAGAGACGAGGAAGAATTCTCGGAATGACTCCTATAAATTCAAAAACTCAGCAGATTGAAGCAGAAATTCCTGTTTCCGAAATGGCTGAATATGCGATTGACCTTCGTTCAATGACACAGGGCAGAGGCAAATTTGAATTTGAATTTGTAAGATACGAGGAAGCTCCGGCACATATCATCGAAAATGTCATTAAATCAAGTAAATTCGTTCGCGAAGAAGAAGACTAAGAAGGTTATATTTTCACAAAGAAGAGTAGAAATTCCTACTCTTCTTTGTTTTTTTGGTGTTTTAAATTGACTTTTTTTGCTGATTGATGTATAATTAAAGAAATATGTAAAAAAAGAGGTTTATAAATGAAAATATCAGAAGCATCAAAAACGATAAAATCGCTCATTGTTAAGCGATTTAAAAAAATAAAAGAAAGTAACATTAATATACTCGGATTTTTTCTTTGTCCGTTTATATTACTTTTTGCGCTTGAAATTATCCATCTTTCTTACGGCTGGAGCATCATTGATTTCTTTAAAAGCGGACATCTTTTATTTAAGATAACAGTTTCATATACTTTTTTGTTATCTCTCTATGCGGGCCTTCTTGTTATAATCCCAAGGCTGAGTATAGTAAATATCATTATGTGCGCAATTTTTTATACAATGGGACTTGCCAACGATATAATTTGTACCCTTACAGGAGACCCACTTCTTCCGACAGATTTTCTTCTTTTGGGAAATCTCGGAAATATTGCAGGCTTTGCTGAAATCGAGTTTTTAATGTCCCATATTATTTCATTTGTTCTATGTCTTATTTCAGTGGTGCTTTTTATAATAATCGATATAAGAAAGAAAAAAAGAGATAAAAAGCTTTCATTAAAGCGTCCGACAAGAGTTGCACTTATGGCAATCGGTCTTGTATTTTGTATATTTTCCACTCACCTTGTATGTATAAACGATGATTTCAGATATAAAGTTATGGCGAAAAACAATGTGCAGATTGCCGCTTTTAACCCAAAAGCTGACTATATGGCAAACGGGCTTGTTCTTACCTTTTTCCCTCGTATAGGGAATATATTTATGGATAAACCAAAAAATTATTCAAAACAGACTATGCTTGAATTAAAAGAAGAATATACAAAAAAAGCAGCTTCACTTGAAATCACTGCTGACACCGACAAACAAATAAAACCAAACATTATTGCTATCCAGAACGAAGCATGGTGGGATCCTTCACTTATACCAGACGCAAACTTTTCCCGTGATCCCCTAAAACACACAAGAGAAATAATGAAAGAAGGAAAAAGCGGATATTTGGTTTCTCCTATCTTTGCAGGGGGAACCTGTATGCCTGAATTTGAATTTTTAACAGGCTTTACCACAAGATATCTTCCTGTTGGTGTTTATCCGTATATCCAGTCAATAACCTCACCAACTCCATCACTTGCGTCGGTTTGCCTAAAAAACGGATATGACACAGTTGCATACCATCCTTATAAAAAGAACTTCTACGGCAGAAATAAAGCGTATCCGCTTATAGGTTTTGAAGAATTTATCGGAGAAGATGACCTTGAAAATCCTGAACACAGAGGCTGGTACATTTCCGATATGCAGCTTACGAAAGATATAATAAAACTGTATGAAGAAAAAGAAAGAGACCGACTTTTTGTTTTTGGGCTCAGTATGCAAAATCACGGAGATTATGCAAAAAAAAGATATGATGCTTACGATATAGAAATCACTTCGGATACTATAAAAGAAGACGATTTACAGGGACTTTGCGACTTTACCCAAGGTGTCTACGATACAGATGTAGCCTTTAAAACACTTGTTGATTATTTCAGAACTGTCTCCGAGCCGACGCTTATTGTGATGTACGGAGACCACCTTCCGCTTTTGGGAACTGAAGGAAGCACCTATCAGGACGGCGGTTTTGTAGAAAAGAAAAGCACATTTAACTACACTGAGTTTGAACAGCTTTATAAAACTCCATATGTCGTATGGGCAAATTACGATATTTCAGACTATGAATTCCCTGCGGAGATAAGCGCTGGAAATCTGGGAGTAAAAATAGCACAGATGGCGCAGCTTGATAACACCCCCTGGTATTACACATTTTTAGATGAATTTTACACAAAATACCCCGTTTATGAAAATTCGGCAATCAAAACTCCGGATATGCAAACGATAAAGGACATAGCAGAAGAAGACAAACCGCTTCAGAAAAAGTTCGAGCTTATTGAATTTGATATAATAAATGGGAAACAGTACAGCAAATAAAAGCCTTACAAAATGAGAAAAACTCAAAAATTATTAAAGGAGATATCAAAATGGACTTCAAAGAATTATTAAACGGAAAAAAAGATTGCTCTTGCGGAAAAACTCATTTATGCCCCATAAAATATGTAAACATCGGAAGCGGTGCAATAGCTTCCGTTTCAGAGTATGCGAAAAACTATAATAAAATTCTGCTTGTAGCTGATAAAAATACCTATAAGGTTGCAGGAAAACAGGTATCCGATGTTCTGAAAAACAAAATAAACGACAGCATAATATTTGAAACAGACGGTTTTCTTGTTCCGAATGAAGATGCGATAGAAGCTATAAAAAATAAAGTAACTGTCGAAACAGACCTTATAATAGGTGTAGGCTCCGGTGTAATAAATGATTTATGTAAATATGTAAGCTTTATTAATAAAATTCCTTATTTTATAGTTGCAACAGCAACCTCAATGGACGGATATGCGTCTGACGGTGCGGCGCTTATCACAAATAATATGAAGGTTACTTATCCTTCTCAGGTTCCCGAAGCTATTATAGGGGACACGCTTGTTTTGAAAGAAGCACCACTTGAAATGATAAAAGCAGGCTACGGCGATATATTGGGAAAATACAGTTGTCTTAATGACTGGAAATTAAGCACCCTTGTAACCGGAGAATATTTCTGTGAATATGTGTATAATCTCACTTATGATATAGTAAAGAAAACCGGAGAACTTGCAGAAAAACTTCTTAAAAGAGACGAGGAAAGCATAAAAACACTTATGGAAGCTCTCGTTGTTGTTGGAATTGCTATGAGTTATGTAGGTTATTCAAGACCTGCTTCCGGAAGTGAACATCACCTCTCCCACTTTTTTGAAATAACAGGTATCCTTGATAACGAACCGTATTTCTGTCATGGTACTGATGTTGCATATTCCACACTCGCTGTCCAGAAATTAAGAGAAGAAATTTTGAAAATTGATGTTCCCGAAAAAGCTGATTTTTCCGAAAAAGAATGGGAAGAAAACATTAATCGTGTTTACAAAAAAGCAGCTGACGGAATTATTACATTACAGAAAAAAGTTGGTTTTATAGACTCTGACAGAACATCTGTTTATAAAGAAAAATGGAATGAAATAAAAGAAATTTTAAAAAAGGTGCCTTCC
>CAZZPN010000071.1:0-879 GCA_964655495.1 uncultured Oscillospiraceae bacterium | reverse complement strand
TGATAAATCTTCCAAAAAAAGATTTTTATGAAATGTACAGCGAAAAGAAACTCTCTGACGCTGTGAAATACGCTAAAGACTTAAAAGACAGATATACAGTTTTATGGTTGTATAATGATATTGTTAAGTAAATAATAAAAAAACAGCGAAAATTCGCTGTTTTTTTATTATTTACTTGTATATATCATTGAGGTCAACAACCGTAACATGTTCATCTGCTTCCAGAACTTTTTGGGTTTTTTCAAGGTCATCGGTTTTGAATACCATGAGTGCTTTGCCCTCTTTTTTACCAACGAAAGCATACATATATTCAATAGTGATATCATTTTTTGTAAGTGTTCCAAGAACTTCTGAAAGACCGCCCGGTGTATCGTCAATTGCAAGTGCAATAACATCTGTTGATTTTGCCGCCACCCCGTGTTCTCTAAGGGCAATAAGCGCAACTTCAGGCTTATCAACAATTATACGCAAAATACCAAAATCGGTAGTATCTGCGATTGAGAGGGCGCTTATATCAACTTTACTTTCACCAAGAACATCTATTATACTTGAAAGTCTGCCAACCTTATTTTCAACAAAAATAGAAATCTGTTTTATTAACATTTTAGTTTCCTCCCCTATATAAGCTTTCTTTTGTCTATTACTCTTTTTGCTTTTCCTTCGCTTCTTGTGATTGACTTCGGATTTACAAGATGTACTTTTGCACCGATTCCAAGTGTACTTCTAAGCTTCTCAACTATCAGCTTTTCAATCTTTTCAACTGATTTCACATCGTCGGAAAGTAAGCTCTCGCTCATTTCAACATTAACATCAAGAGTATCTGTATTATCAACTCTGTCAACGATAATCTGATAGTTAGGAGTAATGGTATCTCCGCTT
>CAZZPN010000070.1:0-6478 GCA_964655495.1 uncultured Oscillospiraceae bacterium | reverse complement strand
TTGCTATCGGGCTTTCACCTGTATCTGTCGGCTCATAGCTTTCAACCTCAGGAAGTAAAAGCGGCAATTCACTTTCCGGAATTGCAACAGGTCCGCATTTTTCACAGTGAACAATCGGAATAGGCTCTCCCCAGTAACGCTGTCTTGAAAATACCCAGTCACGAAGCTTGAAATTAACCTTCTCATGACCGATCCCCTCTTTTGTGAGATAATCAATTATTGCTTTTTTGGCATCAGCTACTTCAAGACCATTTAAAAATCCTGAATTTACGAGCTTTCCTGTTGCAACATCTGTGAATGCTTCTTTTTCAACATCTCCGCCTGCAACAACCTCTATTATAGGAAGATTAAACGCCTTTGCAAAATCCCAGTCCCTGCTGTCATGTGCCGGAACTGCCATAATTGCACCTGTGCCGTATGACATAAGAACATAGTCTGAAATATAAATCGGAATTTCTTTTTTGGTAAGCGGATTGATTGCGTTTACGCCTTCAATTTTTACACCGGTTTTTTCCTTTACAAGCTCTGTTCTTTCAAAATCTGATTTTTTTGCAGATTCAGCTTGATAAGTTTTTATTTCATCAAGATTTGAAAGCTTATCTGCCCACTTTTCTATATATGGATGTTCAGGAGAGATAACCATATATGTAGCACCGAAAAGTGTGTCAGGTCTTGTTGTGTAAACTGTAAGCTTATCATTAGATGTTGTTTCAAAATCAACCTCTGCACCTGTTGAACGGCCAATCCAGTTAATCTGCTGTGCCTTTACTCTGTCGATATAATCAACTTCGTCAAGGTCATCTATAAGTCTTTGTGCATACTCTGTTATTTTGAGCATCCACTGTGATTTTACTTTTCTTATAACATCGCTGTTGCAACGCTCACATTTGCCCTGTATAACTTCTTCGTTAGCCAAAACAACCTTACATGAAGTACACCAGTTTACAGCCATTTCTTTTTTATAAGCCAAACCTTTTTTGAAGAGCTGTAAGAAAATCCACTGTGTCCATTTATAATATTTAGGATCAGTTGTATTAACCTCTTTTGACCAGTCAAAAGAAAATCCCAACGCTTTAAGCTGTTCTTTAAAATGCTTAACATTATTTTCTGTAACAACTTTCGGATGTATTTTATTTTTTATAGCAAAATTTTCTGTCGGAAGTCCGAAAGCATCCCAGCCCATAGGATAAAGAACATTGTAGCCCTGAAGTCTTTTCTTTCTTGCTACAATATCAAGAGCTGTATATGATCTCGGATGTCCCACATGAAGTCCCTGCCCTGAAGGATACGGAAATTCAATAAGTCCGTAAAATTTTGGTTTTGAATAATCCGAAGATACCTTGAAAGTTTCTTCGTCGTCCCATTTTTTTTGCCATTTCTTTTCAATTTCAGTAAAGTTATACATTTTGTTTATTCCTTTCTGCTTAATACAAATCTATTAAAATTCAATCTGTTCGCAATCCTGCCAGAGTCTCTCTAAACTGTAGAACATTCTCGATTCTTCCTGGAATATATTAACATTTACATCGTTATAGTCCATAAGCACCCATTCGCATGAAGAATAGCCTTCAATATGAAGCGGTCTTTCTTCTTTTTCTTCCATTTTCGCTTCAACTTCATTTGCAAATGCCTTTATCTGTGTATTTGACTGACCTGTTGCAATAACAAAATATTCCCATACCGAGCTTGACTGCTCTACTTTAAGCACTGTTACATCAAGTGCTTTTTTATCATCAAGTATTTTTGCAATAAAGATTGCTTTTTCCAAAGATGTCATATCATTCATTTTATTCATATCCTTTCATCATTTATTTTATCCAAAAATGCGTTTCTCATTTCAATAAGACACGGTGCAATTTTTTCTTTTCTTTTTATAAGAAGCTTTATTGTTTCGTCCGAGGACTCAAAAATCCCTTCATCAATGTCCGAAAAGGCTTTTTCTCTTAAAAAATCAACCACATCGTAGAACCTTTCTGGCTCAATATAATCCGATATATAAATTATTTTTTCAAAAAGTGTCATATCGGGCGCACCTTTTGTATGAAGCCTTACAGCGTTAAGAACTTTTTTATCTTTTATCTTATATTTTTTCTTAAGAAAACCTGCACCTGCGGGTGCATGAAGCATTTTTTTCATTTGTTTTTCATATTTTTCAAGCTTTATATCTTTTGTACTCTTAGCATACGAAAGCTGTTCTTCAAAAGGAAGCCTCTTTGCGATATCGTGAACAAGTCCTGCAAAATAAGCCTTTTTACAGTTCTCGCCATTTTTCTTTGCTAAAAGGTACGCAGTTTGCGCTACACCGATGCTGTGCTTACAGCGTTTTTCATCAACAAGCTTCCTTACTTCATTTTCAAACTCATCAAATTCGCTTATATTTTCGCATCCGTAAAGACCATTTTTTAAGATATATCCGAAAATATCGACAGAAATATCATTGAAAATATAATCTCCCTTTGAAATTTTTTGTCTTACATCGGTAGAAGAACACTTAAAATCAAAATCAAAAGTAATGATATTGGCATTATACTGATTTTTTAAATAAGATATTTCGGCTTCATCGCTTTCAAAACCATTTCTCCCAAAGAAAACAAGGGTAGAAAGCTCACATATTTTGTCAGGATTTCTCCAGTTTTTGAGCATAGACAGATTGTCCATCCCCATAACAAAATAAAATTTGCTGTCAGGATATATTTCTTTAAAATACAAGAGTGTTTCCCAGGTATAAGACGGAGTTTCCTTTTTTATCTCATAATCGCTTACAGTAACATAAGAAAGATGAGAAAATGTGATTTTTACCATATTATATCTGTGAAACTTATCAATTTCGTTGTCCTTATGCGGTGCATTTCCGTTTGGAATAACGATAATTTCATCACACAAAAGGTTTTCTTTCAAAGCTTTCACAAGCTCAACATGACCATTATGAACGGGATTGAAGGTCCCCCCGAAAAAACATATTTTTTTCATAAGCATCACTATTTTAT
Organism: uncultured Oscillospiraceae bacterium; assembly: GCA_964655495.1. GTDB lineage: Bacteria > Bacillota > Clostridia > UMGS1840 > UMGS1840 > UMGS1840. The sequence continues at coordinate 3,491 of CAZZPN010000070.1, read as the reverse complement.
AAGTTCAATTTTTCTTTTGTTTTTATCACTTGCCTGACGATAAATAACAAGCTTGTTTCCGATTACGGAAACAGGATCGCAACCAACTGCTTCACAAAGGTCGTCCATTGCGTCCATCGGTGAATAAAAAGTGTTTTTTAAAACATTTATCTTTATAAGTTCGTTTGCTTCCAAGGCTTCTTCAATCTGAGCGATAAATTCATCCGAAAGACCGCCCTTGCCCATCTGATAGAGTGCAGGCATATCATTTGCCAAGCCTCTTAAGTATGCTCTTTGTTTTGTTGTTATCATTTTTTATTTTCCTTTCCCAGCTTACTTTCCAGAATATCTTTTATATGCGAAAGATATTTTTTGTCATCCTTTGTAAGCTCAATGTCCATAAATAAGTCCTCTCTTTTGGAAAGAGTAGAAATTAAGGACATCTCTCTGCGATATTTTTCTATATTTTTATGATGCCCCGAAAGTAAAACCTCAGGGACATCGCCGTAAACGGTTGATGACGGTCTTGTATATTGCGGATATTCGAGCAGTCCGTTTTGGTGTGATTCAATTTTTGAGGAATCGTCTTCCGATAAAACACCTTTAACAAGCCTTAAAACTGCATCGCCGATTGCACATGCACATATTTCTCCGCCGGTTAAAACAAAATCACCCATCGAAAGCTCTAAATCACATATATTTTCGTTTACTCTTTCGTCTATCCCCTCATAATGACCGCAGATAATTGCTATGTCATCTTTTTTTGAAAGTTCCTCTGCAATCTTCTGGTTAAACTGCATACCTTTCGGAGACATCATTATACAAAAAGGCTTTTTCCCATTTCTCTCCAAAGAGTCAAACGCTCTTATAACAGGTTCATGCTTAAAAAGCATTCCCAAGTCTCCGCCAAAAGGATAATCGTCAACCCTGTTATGCTTGTCTTCGGCAAAATCACGGATATTGACTGCATTTACTTCTACAATACCTTTATCGCAGGCACGCTTTATGATACTGCTTTCAAAAAAATTGTTGATAATTTCCGGAAAAATAGTAAGTATGCTGACTCTCATCTTATACTACCTCAATCAATAAGTCCTTCAATGGGAGTGATAACAATTTCTCCTTTTGAAGTATCTATACTCTTTACGAATTTTTTTATGTGCGGAATATATGCGTCCTTTTTATTTTCTCTTTTTACAACAAAGATATCTGTCGGACCGCTTACATCAACATCTTTCAGCACACCGATTTTTTCATTTTCTTCGTTAACAACTAAAAGTCCGATAATATCGGCAATATAGAAGCTCCCTTCCGAAAGCTCAGGTAAATCGGTTTTTTTTGCGTAAACAGTTTTGTTTTGGAAAAGCTTTGCTTCGTCAACGCTCTCTACACCGTCAAGCTTTAATATAACCTGCTCTTTTACGAATTTAACATATTTTATACTATATTTTTTTTCGTCTATTATAACAGAGGGAATTTCTTTAAAAACTTCTTTTTCGTCGCAGTAATGAATAACCTTTATTTCTCCGTGAAGTCCTCTTACATTATTCACATAACCAACTTCAAGTATATCATTTTTTTCCAAAGTGCTTCCCTCCATCATCATATTTTAAAAACAAAAAAGTAAAAACAGGGTTATACCACAATAAATCTTATATCGTGATATAGCCCTTATTATACTTACTAAAGAATATCCACAATCGTTTTCTTGCGTTCTTTCGGCGTTGCAGCCTTAGCAATACTTCTTATAGACTGTGCTATTCTGCCCTGTTTACCTATTACTCTGCCGATATCTTCGGGAGCAACAGAAATTTTGTAAACAAAAGCGTTTTCTTCTTCAACTTCTTCAATCATAACAGCCTCTTCGTTTTCAACGATTGACTTTACGATATAAGTAAGCAAATCTTTCATAGTTACCCACATAATTCTGCAATAAATTGCAAAATCATTCCCTTTCTGTAAGATAAATTATTTCTCGATATTTGCTTTTTTGAATAAGCCTTTTACTGTATCAGTAGGCTGTGCACCATTGTTCAACCATTTTTTTGCAGCTTCTGCATCGATGTTGATTGTTGCAGGATCTGTCATTGGGTTATATGTGCCGATTTCTTCGATAAATCTACCGTCTCTTGGGTATCTTGAATCTGCTACTACCACTCTGTAAAAAGGAGCTTTTTTTGCACCCATTCTTCTTAATCTGATTTTTACTGCCATAACTAATTTCCTCCAATAGTTAATTTTGTTTTTCTTTTGGCTTTAGAAGCCTGTATATTAAAATTTTTTTAACTAGAAATTTTTGCCGCCCATAAGGCCTTTTAATTTTTTTGCAAATTTTTTATTGTTTTTGAATTCTTTTATCATTTTGTTCATCATCTCAAATTCTTTTATCATTTGATTGATGTCCTGAAGCGTTGTTCCGCTTCCTGCGGCAATTCTTTTCTTTCTTGAAAATGACATCAGCTTAGGATTTTCCCTTTCCGCTTGAGTCATTGATAAAATTATTGCCTCTGATCTTGTGAATTTCTTTTCATCTATATTCGCGCCGTCAATAGCTTTTTTATCCACACCCGGCATATATCCGAGCAAGTCTTTTATTGAGCCCATTTTCTTAATCTGCGCAATCTGCGAAAGGTAATCGGAAAAGTCCATTCCGGCATTTTGTCTTAACTTCTCTTCAAGCTCCAAAGCTTTTTTCTCATCTACTTCCTGTTCTACCTTCTCAATAAGAGAAAGAACATCGCCCATCCCAAGTATTCTTGAAACCATTCTCTCAGGATAAAACGCCTCGATGTCTGACATTTTTTCGCCAACACAGGAGAATTTAATAGGTTTTCCCACAACTGCCCTTACACTAAGTGCAGCACCGCCTCTTGAATCACCATCAAGCTTTGTTAAAATTATACCGCTTAATTCTAAGATTTCATCAAATGCTTTTGCGCTGTTTACAGCATCCTGACCGGAAAGTGCGTCTATAACCAAAAGCACCTCAGTAGGCTTCACTTCTTTATGGATGCGTTTAATTTCATCCATCATATCTTCATCAATGTGAAGTCGTCCGGCTGTATCAATGATTACTATATCATTAAGATTTTTTTCAGCGAAGTCAACCGCATCTTTTGCAATTTTTACAGCATCTTTGCAACCGTCAATACTGAAAACCGGCATATTAATCTGCAAACCTAATGTTTTTAACTGGTCTATCGCTGCAGGTCTGTAAATATCACACGCAACAAGAAGTGGCTTTTTTCCTTGTTTCCTCAAATGAAGAGCCAGCTTTGCACTTGTTGTTGTCTTACCGGCACCCTGTAAACCCGCCATAAGAATAACCGTTGGCGGACGGTCAGCAATAACAATTTTTTCGTTACCGCTTCCCATAAGGGCAATTAATTCTTCATTAACAATTTTTATAACAGTCTGCGCAGGAGTAAGAGATTCCATAACCTCGCTTCCTACTGCTCTTTCGGTAATCTTATTTACAACGTCAGGATTTGCATCCGCGCCCGCTGTTGAAA
>CAZZPN010000069.1:0-6572 GCA_964655495.1 uncultured Oscillospiraceae bacterium | reverse complement strand
ACAGGACCAGTGTACTGATTGTTTATCATTCCAGAAGAAATAACAATCTTTGATGCTAAATGCAGAAATAGCAGAAAAAGAAAAAATAATGCGAAAAATGTGAAAAAATTTTCGCATTATTTTTTTTACTGTTGAAATTTATAAAAATGTGTGATATAATAAACAAAATGAAAAATTCAGGAGGAATACATATGACAATACAAAAGAAGGATTTGGTTAGAGAATTACAGGCAGAAAACAGCAGATGTGCAATGTATATGGGTTTTATGTATCAGGTGCTGCAATTTACATTTCTTGCTATTATTGCATTGGCTGTATGTGCTTTTACAGTTGATGTTACAAATGATGGATTTAAGGTTATATTCAGGCTGGTTCTTCCTATTTGTTTTTATATCTTTGGTGTAATGTACGCATTCAATGCTTATGCTTTAGCTAATTGTGGGATAAGAGAAGAAAAAATACATTCCATACTTTTTAATGCCATTGATGATGAAATTGATGATGCCATAGCAGTTGATAACGATACATATTTGATAATAGCTAAAAATGTGGCAACAGACAGATGGGTAACATTGATATCATATGGTGTTCCGCTTGGCTTTTATCTTGTTCTTCCGCCGGCAAGTGTTTATATTGGATATGTTATGAATACGGTGAAAACAAATTTACCAACATTTATTATAGAGATGTTGCCTATTGTAGGACTTGTGGTATATTATATTCTAATGTCTGTTATTATATATAAAATTTCAAAAAGTCATTTTGGAATAAATGAAATTCAGAAAAATATAGAAGATTCTGTTGACAAAAAAGAAAGCTCTGCATTTGAAATAAAAGAAAAATCGCAGAGCGATTTTTAACCACAATTATTCATCATTCATTATTAATTATTCATTTTATTAGTGACATCTAAATCGTGCACGAATTTTATAATTAACACAAAAGCGAAATATTAAAAAAATGTGAAAGGAGATTAAGCATGAAAAAAATACTTGTATTAATTTTTATACTTTTAACTCTTTTGGTGGTACCTACCTTTGCAAATGAGTACGCAGTAGCACTGCCTTCTTTTGATGTAAAATTAAATTCGAATACTATAGAGAACAAGGTCCGTCAATTTCCTCTTATTGTGTATAAGGATATAACATATTTTCCTATGACTTATTATGATTGCCGTCATCTTGGACTTACTACCGATTGGAATGATGAAACAAAAACCCTTACAATCAGTAAAGAAAACATTAATGCGGCATACCGTGAATATATTTGGTATTGGGAAAATCCCAATATGCTTGATGCTTCAGTATGTGATTTTAATATTATTGTAAATGGCAAAGAAATTGATAACAGTAATAAAGAATATCCGCTACTTACTTTCAGAGATGTTACATATTTTCCTTTAACCTGGAGATTTGCAGTTGAAGAATTTGGTTGGGAGTATGACTTTTCTATTTCTTCCGGTCTAAAAATAAAATCAGATAATCACAGAATAGAAAATCTTAGTTTATCTTGTCTTTCGGGAGATACTGCAACAGACGGCAAATATTATTACTATAACGGCGAAATAAGCGGTAAAAACCTTATAATGCGTGCTTCTTGCGATAATACACAAAATGTTGAGGTTATATTTGAACTGCCGGAAACCAATCTTAGCAAAAAAGCGAATTTTATAAATAATAACGGTGATATTTATTTTACTTATACTGCAGGTACAAGTCCTATAATGAGCACTTCATATTCTCACAAAATAATGCCTGACGGAACGGTAGTTAGTGAGACTTCTCCTAAATCATCGTGGGGTAAGCATGGTTATAGTGAAGTTACCACTTTCAACGAGGGAATATTTGTAAAAGGTGTTAACCAGTATGTTGACAGTTCAACGGAATTTACTTATACTGTGAATGAGGTTGAAACTAAAGCTGAACTTCCCGAAGGACGAGTTCGTCTTGGAAGGAGGAGAAATGGCAGACTTGTTGAAGCTTCTATGACATCCTGTGTTAAAATTTATAATGGTAAAATATATTATACAGGTGTTGATCTTGATAAGGGGAGCGATAGTGCCTTATATGTGATTGATACTTTGACAGGAAAAACTGAAAAGCTTTTTGACGGAGTCTGCGGTTTTCATGTATATACCGGCTGGGTTAATGAAGAAGAAAAAGACAGTATAATGATTCTTTATGACAATAACGGTCAGCTTATGAGATATACCGAGATTAATAAGGATATACGAAAGATTGATGATAAAATTTCCGATGATATGATACTTACAGATGCAGTAGGTGATTATACCGTTTATGCAGTTTTAAAAACCATCGGCGGTAACAGAACAGTTGTAAAAGCTTATTCCTGCTATGCTTCGGGTAATGCAAGTGTAAACGGTGCTGTATTGATGGATACAGTAACAGGTACTTATGTTAATGTTTTAAATAATAATCTTACAGTAAGTATTGTCGGAGAGGCTTATGAGGATAAAGTAAGGCTTCTTGTAATCGACGGCAAGGAAGAAAACAAGATTTTTGCTTCCTCAGATTCAGCTATGAATCTATTTATTTACGAAGATACATTGCTTTACGGTATTGACAATTATACCACAGTTAAGGTCGATTTAAAATGAAAAATTTTTAAATTAAGATGCAGTAATATTTTTAGGTTTTAACTTGACACATGCCATCATTAAAAAAGACTGGCATCTAGATTATACAGTCTTTATATGAAGAGTGTCGAAAATTTACAAAATAAAGAAAGGAAAGAATTAATATGAATTTTAAGAATCCAATAATTAAAGGCTTTTACGCAGATCCTGACATTGCTGTGTTTGGAGACAAAATATATATTTACCCCACAACAGATGGGAATGGTTGGGAATCATCTTCTTTTAAGGCTTTTTCCTCCACTGATATGAAAGAATGGACAGATGAGGGTATAATTTTAGATTTAAGAGATGTAAAATGGACGGAAGGAAAATATGCATGGGCTCCGGCGATATGTGAATACAACGGAAAATATTATTTTTATTACAGTGGTAATAAAAATATCGGAGTTGCAGTTGCGGATACACCTGTTGGACCATTTACAGATAAAGGCTCCCCGATTGTTTCAAAGAACGATTTTGATTCCCAAATTATAGATCCTGATGTTTTTGTGGATGACGATAATCAAGCGTATCTCTATTTTGGAAATTCAAAGCTGTATGTTGCAAAGCTTGGCGAGGATATGATGAGCTTTGCAACAGAACCTGTTGATATAACACCGCAGAATTATAATGAGGCAACCTGTGTTTTCAAACGTAATGGAATATATTACTATACGTGGAGTTTTGATGATACTCGTTCACCCAATTATCATGTGCGATATGGAAAAGGTACATCTCCAATGCAAAAGCCTGTAGGAGATGATATTATTTTACATCGTGATTTTGCGGATGATAAAAGAGTAAAATGCACGGGGCATCATTCAATTTTGAATATTCCAGGAACAGATGAGTGGTATATTGTTTATCATCGGTTTAATGTTGAAAAGTACGGTGATGTGGAAGATTATAATTCTGAAGCAGGAAGCCACAGAGAAATTTGTATTGATAGAATATATTTTGATGATGATGGCAATATTTTCCCTGTAAAGCCAACAAATTAAAAACTGAACAGAAGGTTATTATCAAAAAAAGCCGGGCATCCGGATTATACAGTCTTTATAGTAAGGATGACGAATTATGTCGAAATTGTATGTTGGTGTCTGAATAATATTAAAAAATACAAGGAGCATTGGAAAAATGAAAAATTTATTACTTGTAGGAGATTCTATCCGTATGGGATATGATAAGTCTGTAAAAAAACTTTAGAAGGAAAGGCTAATGTTATTTTCCCTGAGGAAAATTGTCGCTTTGCCTCATATGTTTTAAGATATTTTCATGAATATTTAAAAGATATAAATGGTGAGGATATAGATGTTGTTCATTGGAATGCGGGGCTTTGGGATTGTTTGAGATTATTTGAAGAGGAACCTCATACGCCCATAGATGTATAAACCTGTTTTTTTGAAATATTATCAAAGTGAAGGTGATAAATTGAGAAATTTTATTTTAGGAACTGATTGGTGGGATGATTGTGACGATGCTGTTGCAATAAGATTGCTTTCGCGTTTTCACAAATCAGGTGAGATATGTATAAAGGGGATCGGAATTAATGCTTGTATGGAAGATTCCGTAAAGTCACTTGAAGTTTTTTTGGACTTTGAGGGAATTAATAATATTCCTATTGGTATTGATTTTAAAGCAACAGATTTTGGTGGTAATCCGTCTTATCAGAAACGATTAACAAAGCTTTCTTCAAAATATCGTTCAAATGAAGATGTAGAAGAGGCTGTAAGACTTTACAGAAAAATTCTTGAAGAAAGTGAAAAACCGATTGAAATAGTTGAAATCGGCTTTCTACAGGTTATTGCCGATGTTATCGAAAGTGGCGCTGACGATATTTCTTCAAAAACAGGTCTTGAATTGATTAAAGAAAAAGTTTCAAAAATTTGGGTTATGGGAGGCAGATGGGACAAAAATCCAGGACAAGAAAATAATTTTATAAGAAATAGGCGTTCACGAAAGGCAGCGAATATATTTTGTGAAAAATGTCCCGTAGATGTTACATTTCTTGGCTGGGAAGTCGGAGCTGATGTCATTACGGGAGATAAGCTTAATAAAAATGATGTTTTATATGATGTGATTTGTGATCACGGTTCTCCATATGGAAGAATGTCGTGGGATCCGATGTTAGTACTTCTTGCTATAATCGGTGATGAAGCTTTGGCAGGATATGATGCTGTTACAGGTATTGCGTCTGTAGATGAAATTAATGGAGAAAACCGTTTTAATTCTTGCAAAGAGGGAAAACACAAATTTGTTATTAAAAAAATGCCCGATGAGTATTATAAAAATAAAATAAATGAACTGATTAAATAATGACCGTTTGAGTAAAAATATAACTGTTAAAAACATGGAGACCAACAATGATTAAATGTGAAAATCTTTTTAAAAGAATTGATGAACTGGAAAAAGAGTACATAAATTTCTGGGCAGAATTTTGCGAAATTGAAAGTCCTACTGTATATAAAGAGGGTGTGGATAGAGCAGGGAATTATATTATAGAAAAAGCGAAAGCTCGCGGCTGGAAAATTGAAAAACAAAAGCAGGAGATTGCAGGGGATTGTATATGTATTACTATGAACGAAATTAGTAATGCAGCTCCTATTTGTTTATCCGGGCATCTTGATACTGTTCACCCGGTAGGATTGTTTGGAAAAAATATTGTAACATTTGATTCCGAAAAAATATATGGCCCCGGCGTTTCTGATTGTAAAGGCGGTATAGTAGCAGCGTTTTTTGCTATGGTAGCATTGGAGGATGAAGGTTTTTCTTCCCGTCCTATAAAGCTGATTTTGCAGAGTGATGAAGAAACAGGAAGCAGAGAAAGCAATAAAACAACGGTAGATTATATGTGCGAATGTGCAAAAGATGCTGTAGCTTTCTTGAATTGTGAGCCGAGTGTAAAAGGGACTGCCGTACTTCAAAGAAAAGGTATTGCAAAATATACCTTTAATATAGAAGGAAAAGCGGCTCACGCTGCTAATTGTTTTAACGGAGTGAGTGCTGTCAGCGAAGCGGCGCATAAAATTCTTGAGTTGGAAAAATATAAGGATGAAAATGGTATCACTGCAAATTGCGGATTAATTTCAGGTGGTACGGCTATAAATACTGTACCTGCAAAATGTACTTTTTCTGTTGATATGCGCTTTAGCAATAAGAGTGAACTTGAAGAAGTAAAAAGAATTGTTTCCAAAATTGCAGAAAAATCATATATTGAAGGGACTAGCTGCGAGGTTTCGTTAGAGAGTTTGCGTGATGCAATGGAATTGACAGACAAAAATGTTGCGCTTTTGGAAAACATAAATAAGATTTATAAGGAAAACGGTTTGCCTGAACTTTCATTCAGAAAAACAGGTGGCGGTTCTGACGCTGCATATATCACACAATGCGGAATCCCTACAATAGATTCAATCGGCGTTGAGTGTGGAAATATTCACAGTAAAGACGAATATGCCATAATTTCTTCACTTTGCGAATCTGCAAAAAGAATCGCATCAGTTTGCTATTGTTTATAAAGATTAAAAAAGAAATAATAATATAAAATGTAAAAAACCCGTATCGAAAATTCGATACGGGTTTTTAGGTCGAATAAAGCAGTGCAAAAAGTGCAAAATAGTGCAGAACGGACAAACTGAGCCAAAGCAAAGCTTTGGGACACCCGAAAGCGTACAAAAGTACGCTGAGAGGTGAAGTTTGTTCGTAGCATAAAGCATTTTTTGTTTCTTCTTCAAAATTATTAAATTAAAATAATTTTCATTTGTTTTTTATATGCGTTATGCGTTCTGTGCATTTTGAACTTGTTGCTACATTGACTCATGAATTGTACGGTTAATAACATCATCCTGCTGTTCTTTTGTTAATTTGATAAAGTTAACAGCATAACCGGAAACACGGATTGTGAGCTGTGGGTATTTTTCAGGGTGAGCCTGAGCGTCAA
>CAZZPN010000068.1:0-6580 GCA_964655495.1 uncultured Oscillospiraceae bacterium | reverse complement strand
TTTTACAAGGCGTCAGCCTTGCTGCAACCTCCGCATCAAAATTACATCAAATTTTCCTAAGTTTAAGGTCGCAGAGTTTAAAAATAAGAAATTTTGATATAAGACAAAGAAAATTCAAAAAACTATACTGTCGTATGTTTGCAGAATTTTCTGCAGTATTATACGAAATTTCTATTTTCAAACCATATTCAGTTCTAGTCCTGTCACGCTAAAGTAAGCGAGGTGATTATATGGAAAACGGATACGAAAACACTTCCGTGTGTTTAGAGGGGACAGTTGAGGAAATTGTTTACTACAGCGCTGATACGGGATATGGCGTTATTTATCTTGATGTTTTGGGTGAATACATAAGTGCAGCAGGAAATCTGCCTTTTATTTCCGAGGGCGAAAGTGTTGCAGTTTACGGTAGCTGGTATGAGCATCCAAAATACGGCCGTCAGCTTAACGCAGTTTACTATGAGCCAAGAATCGTACACGATGCTCAGGGTGCATATAAATACTTAAGCGGCGGAATAATAAAAGGAATAGGCCCGATAACAGCTAAAAAAATCGTTGATAAATTCGGTGATGAAACCTTCCATATAATCGAAAATGACTATGACAAGCTTATTAAAATAAACGGTATAACTCCAAAAAAAGCAAGATTAATTCACGAAGAATATATGAAAAAAATCGAGCTTCAGAATGTCGTTACTTTTTTTAATCAGTATGAGGTTTCCCCTGCTGTCGCAGTAAAAGTGTATAACACTTTCGGAAATATGTCACTCGCTATTTGCAAAAAAAATCCTTATGTTATTTGCGAAAGAGTGGAAAGGATAGGTTTTCCGACTGCAGATAAACTGGCAAAAAAAATGGGTTTTTCAGATGATTGTCCTGAGAGGATAGATGCAGGAATAATTTATACTTTAAATATAGCAGCAATAAACGGACATACCTGCCTTCCCAAAGATAGCCTCTCAAAAAACACTGCGGTAACGCTAAATATAGATGAAAAAAAAGCAGATGACCAAATCACCAGACTTCTCGCAGAAAAAAGGCTCATTTTGCAAAATGTTAATAACACCACATATATTTCGCTTCCGATGTACTATGATGCTGAAAGCTATATTGCACTCAGGATTGAAGCTTTGAAAAAGGTTAAGGTTGAGGATTTATCAAAAAAAGTAAGAATATCCGATATTTGCGAAATTGAACTTGCCCAAAATCAGAAAAACGCTGTTATCAAAGCGTTAAAAAACAATCTTCTTATTATAACGGGTGGGCCCGGAACAGGAAAAACTACCGTTATAAAAACTATAATTTCTGCATTTGAAAAGCTGAATAAAAAAGTAATTCTTGCAGCCCCAACAGGCAGAGCCGCAAAAAGAATTGCCGAGCTTACGGGAAAAAGAGCGAAAACAATTCACAGACTTCTTGAACTTACCTACCACAAAAACCAAAAGCCAAAATTCGAAAGAGATGCTCAAAACCCGCTTTTTTGCGATGTTATGATAGTTGATGAAATGTCTATGACAGACACACTTTTATTCCAGGCACTTTTGTGTGCATTAAAAGAAAGTACACGGCTTATAATGGTTGGCGACTGCGACCAGCTTCCACCTGTTGGTGCAGGGAATGTGCTTAAAGACCTTATTTCATCAAAAATAATTGAACGCATCACCTTTGATGAAATTTTCAGGCAAAACGAAAATTCCCTTATCGTAACAAATGCGCACCGTATTTTAAAGGGCGACGCTCCTGAATATAACATAAAAAATTCAGATTTTTTCTTTATTCATTCGACCGAAACTGAAGAAACAAAGGAAAAGATAAACGAGCTTCTGACAAAAAGATTGCCAAAATTTTTAAATACAACTCCCGAAAAAATTCAGGTTCTTACACCAATGAGAAAAACTGCACTCGGTAGTGTCGAGCTTAACAAATCAATAAAATCGGTTGTAAATCCCATAAAAAACGGTGAAGTTACAAAAAGCGCAAACGGATATGTTTTTTCAGTTGGCGACAGAGTTATGCAGACAAAAAATGACTACGATGTGATATGGAAGACAAAATACGAAACGGGTGAAGGAATTTTTAACGGTGATATGGGAGTTATAACTGCAATAAACCACAAAAATTCCTCTATGACAATCGTTTTTGATGAAGAAAAAACAGTTGAATACGAATTTTCAAGGCTTGAAAATCTTGAGCTTTCGTATGCGATAACCGTTCACAAAAGCCAAGGCAGCGAATTTGATGCTGTGATAATTCCTCTTGTTTACGGCTACGAACAGCTTATGAGCAGAAATCTTTTATACACTGCTATAACAAGAGCGAAAAAGTTTGTTTGCATAGCAGGTACAAAAAACTGCGTTGAAAAAATGATTGTGAATGATATTGAATTTAAAAGATATACGCTGTTAAAAGAATTTTTTAATAACGAACTTTAGAAAGGAAAAAACAATGTACTTAATAGTAGGTCTCGGAAATCCGGGGAAAAAATATGAATTTACAAGACACAATACCGGCTTTTTATTTCTTGATTTTTTAGCCGCATCATATAATATAAAAATAAACAAAATAAAATTCAAAGGGGTTTTCGGCGAAGGAAAAATCGAGAACGAAAAGGTTGTACTTCTAAAGCCTTCAACCTTTATGAATTTAAGCGGAGAGTCTGTGAGAGAAGCGATGGACTTTTATAAGCTTACTACTGACGATATAATCATCGTTTACGATGATATCGCTCTTCCTTTAGGAAAGCTTCGCATCCGTGAAAAAGGCAGTGCCGGCGGACACAACGGAATTAAAAATATTATTCTGCACACCAAAAGCGAGAACTTCAAAAGGATAAGGGTAGGCATTGATGACGAAAACAAAAAAGAAAGCGACCCTGCTGATTTTGTTTTAAAAAGCTTTTCAAAAGACGACCTCAAAAAATTAGGCTCGGCGGTTGATGATGGAGTCGAAGCACTGAAATTAATCGTTAAAGGCGATATATTAAAAGCGATGAATTTGTACAATTAAAGGAACAAAAATAATGAGATTTAAAGGTTTTTCAAATGTTCTTGAAAATTATGGACCATTTGTTGATTTAAAAAAATTTGCGGAAGATGAAAGCGGAAAAATTGCAGGCATTGCTGATTTATCCGACGGTGCAAAAGCACATATTGTATCCGTGCTTACCGAAAAAATAAAAAAGCCTTGTCTATGGGTTTTGAAAAACGCAAGGGACTTAAGAAAAATTAAAAACATCCTTGAGTTTTACGGAATTGATGTTTTTATTCTTCCTGACCACGAATTTATTTACTATGAGGTTTATGCTGAAAGTGAAGACGAAAAAAAGGAACGCATAAACTTTTTTGAAAATCTGTATAAGAAAAAAGCAGGTATCTATCTTGTTACACCTGTTTCTTTTCTTGCGCCCGTTCCCGAAAAAGAGGTATTTTTATCGCAATCCTTTAAGCTTTCTGTCGGAGACGAAATCCCCGTAAAAGAGATTATAAAGAAGCTTGATAATTTTGAGAGAACAGATGAAACGCAAAACCCGGGACAATATACCCTAAGAGGCGGAATTATAGATATATTCCCCTACACTTCGAATCTCCCCTACCGAATTGAGTTTTTCGGGGATGAAATTGATTCTATAAGAACATTTGACACAATTACAAAATTAAGTATTGAAAAAATAGATACCGCCGTTATCTCAAATTTAAGCGAATACCCTATAAAAGACAAAGAAAAACTGAAAGAAGACATAAAAAAGAAGCTTGAAAAATCAGAAAATGAGGACTTAAATAAAATTCTTTTAAGAGATATCGAAAGACTTGAAAATAAAGAGACTCTCCACGCTTATGACAGATATTTTCCGCTTATAACGGAAAGTCTTTCTCAAATGAGCGAATATATTGACGAAGAATTTTTAGTTATTATAGACTCTCCGAACGATATATATGAATATTCGCTCACGATATACAAAGAGCATCTGGAATATTTAACCGAGCTTTTTGAAAGAAATATCATATTAAAGGATAACCTGAAGTTTTTTGAAAATCCTCAGGAAACAATAAAAAAGCTTTATAAAAACAAGGTTATACATCTTGGCTTTTTAAAGAATAATTTCGGGGATAAAATACCTGATGTAAAAATAAATATTCCATCAAAAAATGTTATGTCCACAAGCGGAAGCATAACGATTTTTGCTTCGGAAATAAAAGAATTTACAGAAGAAGGGTATTTTGTTCTTATTCCCGGAAGAACGAAAGAAAAAGCGGAGCGTTTATCGTTTACTCTTTCAAATTATGATATAAATGCGGCTGTTATAAAAGATTTTTCAGAAATAACAAAAGGCGTTAACATTCTTCCGTTTTCAGGTTTTTCGGAAGGCTTTTGCTATCCTGAACTGAAATTCGCATACTTTTCGGATATATACATTGACAACAAGCAAAAAAAACGCAAAAAAGAGTCAAAAAACGAAAATGCAATAACAAACTTCTCCGATTTATCACCGGGAGACTGCGTTGTTCACCCCGTACACGGTATAGGTATGTATGAGGGAATATCGAGGCTGAAAATTGAAAACGAAGAAAAAGATTTAATAAAAATTCGTTATCACGGAAGCGACAATCTTTATATCCCCGTAAATCAGCTCAATACCCTTTATAAATATGTGGGCGATGACTCAAAAACCGTGAAATTAAATCGTCTTGGCGGTACAGATTTCTCAAGAGTAAAAATGAGAGTTAAAAGAAGCTGTGAGGACTTGGCGGAACAGCTTATTGAGCTTTATAAAAACAGAGAAAATGCTGTTGGTTTCCAATTTTCACAAGACAACGATATGCAAATTCAGTTTGAAAGAACATTTCCTTATGAGGAAACACAAGACCAGCTTGATTCAATATATGAAGTTAAAAAGGATATGCAATCCCCTCACCCTATGGACAGACTTATCTGCGGAGATGTGGGATATGGAAAAACTGAAATCGCACTTCGTGCGGCGTTTAAAGCAGTATGCGACGGAAAGCAGGTTGCATATCTTGCGCCTACAACCGTTTTGGCAAAGCAGCATTACAATACATTTTGCGAAAGAATGAAAGACTTTCCCGTTAGTGTGGGATTGCTTTCAAGATTTTGCACAAGAAAAGAAATAACAAACACAATAAAAGAGTTAAAGGCAGGTTTGTGCGATATTGTAATCGGAACGCACAGACTTCTTTCCGACGATGTTTCTTTCAAGGATTTAGGGCTTCTTATAATAGACGAGGAGCAGAGATTCGGCGTTAAGCATAAGGAAAAAATTAAAACGATGAAAACAGGAATTGATATCCTTACATTAAGTGCAACTCCTATCCCAAGAACTTTAAATATGGCTATGGTCGGAATAAGAGATGTTTCTACTTTAAAAGAGCCACCTTGCGACAGGCATCCTGTAAGAACATTTGTTATGGAATATAACGAAAGCATAATTTATGATGCTATCAAAAAAGAACTTGCACGAAACGGTCAGGTCTTTTATCTTTATAACAGAGTGGAAAGCATAGCATCCGTTGCAAAAAGAATTTCCGATAACTTCCCCGATGCCGTCATAAAAGTTGCACACGGAAAATTATCGAGAGAAGAAATGGAAAAGATATTTTATGAAATGTCTTTGGGCGAAATTGATATTTTAGTATGCACAACCATCATCGAAACAGGTCTTGATATCCCGAATGTCAACACTATGATTGTTGAAAATGCCGACTATTTCGGACTTTCACAGCTATATCAGTTAAGAGGCAGAGTCGGTCGTTCTTCAAGATTGGCATATTGCTATCTCACCTATCGCCCGTTTAAGTCGATTTCCGAAGTGAGCGAAAAGAGATTAAAAGCAATAAAAGAATTTACCGAGTTTGGCTCAGGCTTTAAAATCGCAATGAGAGATTTGGAGATAAGAGGTGCAGGAAATATCTTAGGCGCAGAACAACACGGGCATATGGATGCTGTCGGATATGATATGTATCTTAAGCTTCTTGACGAAGCAGTAAAAGAAAAACGAGGCGAAAAGGTTGAAGAAAAAATACAGTGCCACATTGATTTAAAAGTGAGTGCATTTATTGATTCAACATACATCTCTGACCACAATACAAAAATGGAAATATATAAAAAAATTTCGCTTATTGAAAACGACGAAGATTATTCCGATTTATATGACGAAATGACAGACAGATTTTCCGATGTCCCTAAAGAAACGCTTAATCTTCTTGATATTTCCCATATAAAATCGTTATGCGAAAAATTAGGAATTTTTGAAGTTACCGATATAAATTCATCAATAACCTTCAAAATGAAAGAAATGACAAACGAATTTGTGAGAACAGTTTTAACGACTGACAGAAAATATAAAGGCAAAATTCTGTTCGGCGCAGGAAAAACGCCTTACTTTACACTAAAACTTCTCACACTTGACAAAACAAAAGAGATAAAGGCTTTTGTTATTGCGCTGATAAAAGCTTTGGAAGAAGAAAGGGCTGAAGCAGAGTGATTTTACTTTGCTTTCAGCCTCTTTTTTGGGCGAAGAGAAAATAGTGCAGAACGGACAAACTGAGCCAAAACGATGTTTTGGGAC
>CAZZPN010000067.1:1141-6637 GCA_964655495.1 uncultured Oscillospiraceae bacterium | reverse complement strand
AATCAGTCGGAGTAGATGCCTGAGCTGCGATTTCACCCCAGTTAAGCGCGCAAACAATCATCTTAAGAGACTGCTCGTATGTAACTTCATTATTCGGTAAAAATGTACCATCACCCATACCGTTGATAATTCCTACATCTTTCATAGTAGAAATATATGTTACTGCCCAGTGATCATCACTAACATCTGTAAACGGACTTTTTGCAACAGTAGCAACATCGTATCCGTAAAGCACTGAAATAAGCTTAGCCATTTCAGCTCTTGTAACAGCTTTGTCAGGTCCGAATGTACCGTCCGGATAACCATTTAATATACCCATATCGGCAAGTGTTGTAATAGCTGTATAGTTTGCATGAGTTGATTCTACATCAGAAAATGATGCTGCCTGACCACAGATCATAAGCGACATAATCATCATTACAGTCATTACAACTGAAAGAATTCTTTTTGTGTTTTTCATTTTGCTCCTCCTTTTTTTAAAAAGCAATATAGAATAATTTTTTTAACTGATTGAAGTTTTTATGCGGATATCTTCACTGTTGAAGAAAACCACATCGTAATTTTCAAAAATCCTGGAAGTAAATCTCGAAGAATATTTTGAGGCAAGTTCCTCAAGTCCAAGATTTGTAGAAATGATGTTTTTCTTTTTTGCAAGTATCCTTGCATCAAGAATATCAAACAGATGAGATTGTGAATACGGTAGTGAAAACTCCGTTCCCAAATCGTCTATAATAAGTAAATCGCATTTGTATATAAAATCTATATAATCTTCCGAAAGCTCCTCTAAATCAGCATTTTTCTTCTTGAATTTGCTGTCATCAAGTATATCGGAAAGCTTTACAGCACTTAAATACAAAACACTTTTTTTATTATCCAAAAACCGTTTCGCTATACAAGACGACAAAAATGTCTTTCCGGTTCCAGGATTTCCGATAAAAAATAAATTATTTTTACCGGTATTATAATCTGTACAGAAATCAAGTGCACGGTTATACACCTGTTTCATTTCATCTCTGTGTGAAAACACGCCCATATCGGATGTTTCAAAATTCTGTGTTTTAATTCGTTCCTCTAAGTTTGAAAGCTTGTACGCTTCCTCTAAGATGATTTTTTCATAGCAACTGCATATTTCGTTGCCCAAAAAGCCTTCATCCTTACATTTTTCACAGGAATAAACACCCTCCAGCGAATCAGAATCAAACCCTTTTTCAATAAGAAGTCTTTTTCTTTCTTCAGAAAGATTATTAATTCTTTTTTTCAAAGCTTCCATATCAGCATCAGGAGAAACAGCAGCTCTTAAAATTGCAGCCATTTCCTCATTACATGCCGTAAGTCCGGGAACTTTGGAATATATCATATCTTTTTGTTCATTAAAAAGCTCTTTATTCTTTTTTCTTATGTTTTCTATGCGTCTGTGTGCACTTTTCAAAACTGAAGCAGGATAATTCACTTATTCCCTCACCTCTCTATTTTTCCTCTGAAGATACAAGCCCCTGCTTTTTCATAAGCTGATTTGTAAGCTTATTAAAGTCCGGCATTGATGTATCATTAAAATTATTAAGCGGACCGGTTTTCCGGACGGATTTTTTCAAAGATTCTGCTTTTTTCTGTGAATCTCCTGTAAGAACCTTGTCCATATAAGGAAACGACAATTTCCCGGTATTTAAAACAGTACACTCAAAAGCATTTTTTATATCCTCCTGAGTTTTTCCGCTATCCCGCCACTTTAAAATATATTCTTTCTCTTTTTCAATAAATTCTCTGGAATAAATCTTAAGTATTTTCTTTATTTCTCTGAAGTATTTTCCGTCTTCATCATTTTTCGAGAAATACTCTTCCAAAGCTTCAGAAGTAGTATAACCCTTCTTATAAAGTTCAGTAACTACTTTCGATATGTACGGAATACTTTTTTTGTTTTTTTCTATACAATGAGTCATCGTAATAACAAAAAGCTCAAGAGGTATTTCTCTCGTGATTACAACATCATATATAAGAATAACATCATTTTGTGTAAGAAACTCTTTATATAATGTTTCAACCGTACGGATTACATTTTTAAATTGTGCATTTTTTCCGACAGAACTCAGTATTTCATCAAAATCCTGTTCCTTTTTAGGTGATACCTTTTTCTTGACTTTTGTATTTAAGAAAGTAAGCTCTTCTAAATTTTCAAGCTCCACACTTCCGTCATCGTAAACGGTAGCAAGTCCCTCCTGCTCCCAAAAGCTCCACGCATTTTTTACATCTGCAACCAGAACTCCGAGATTTTCTGCAATTTCCTCATCCGTAAGTGATTTATTATCACAACACAGCCTTATTCCGTAAAGATAGACTTTTAGATAATCTCCGTTTACAGTAGGAAGATAATAATCAAAAAATCCAACAGGAACTTTTAAAAAGCTCTTTTTTCTTCCTTTTGAAATTTTCAAATGATTTGCCATTTTTCACACTCCGAATTTAATGATGCAATAAAAAACAGCAAATATAAGCTACATTTCTCTCCTGTCGTTATATGCCATGAGCAAGGTTGCTTCATCGGCATATTCAAGGTCGCTCCCCATCGGAAGCCCCTGGGCAATTCTTGTTACTCTTACTCCAAGTGGTTTAACAAGACCTGCAATATACATCGCTGTTGCATCGCCTTCGATTGTCGGGCTAAGCGCCAGAACAACCTCAATATCTCTATCCTGATTTACTCTTTCAAGTAATTCTCTTATTTTAATATTATCGGGACCAATTCCGTCCATAGGAGAAATAACACCGTGAAGAACATGGTAAACGCCCTTGTACTCATGGGATTTTTCCAAAGCAATAACATCTTTAGGACTCTTTACAACCATAATAATTTTTTTATTTCTTTTTTCATCACTGCACAAAGAACATATATCATCGCCGCAAAGGTTACTGCATATCTTGCAGTATTTCGCGCTTTTTTTCGCTTTCAAAAGTGCGTCAGAAAATTCTCTCGCATACGATTCATTCTGTGTAAGAACAAAATACGCAAGTCGCATTGCAGTTTTCTTACCTATTCCGGGCAATGTATTAAACTGTTCTGTAAGAATATCCAAAGGATCACTGTAAAAGTCCATTAGTACACCTCAAAATATGTTAGAACAATCCGCCAAGACCACCGATTCCGCCGGTAAGTCCGCCGAGTGCTTCTTCTTTTCTCTTATCCTTTTCCTCGATTGCCTGATTAACAGCTGCAATAACAAGGTCTGCAACCATTTCTGCATCATCCAAAACTGATTCATCTATCTCTAAAGCTTCAAGTTTTCCCATTCCGGTAACTGTTGCTTTAACTGCACCTCCGCCGGCAGTTGCTTCATAAGTTTTCAAAGACAAATCTTCCTGAGTTTTCTCTAAATCTGCCTGCATTTTCTGTGCCTGTTTCATAAGCTGAGCCATATTTGACGGCATTCCGCCGCCTCTGTTATAACCTTTAGCCATTTTTTATACCTCTTTTTCTAAAAATCGTTATTTCTTAATTTATCGGATAACGCATCAAAAAGGCTGTCATCCTTTTTCAAAAAAGCCTCTTTGTCCGGCTTAAAAACAAATCTGACTGTTACATCTTTCTTTATTACCTCAAAGAAAGCATTTTTTATACATTCGTCAAATTTCTGTTGTTTTGAAAGTTCAAAAAATATTTCGTCAGTGAAATAGAACTCTACACCGTTTGACAAAAAAACTCTTTTAGCTTTTTTTAAAACCTCATCGAATCCCGGTGCTGCATTCGAAGATGCTTTAAAAACAACATCCTCCCAGCAGGATTTCAAATCAAAATCATCGTCCCCTTTTTCATCTTCAACTAAAAGCTCTTCTGAAAAAGTCGGATAATCCGGTTGCTCGGAAACGGTTTGCTCATAAATTTCTTCTTTATCGTCTAAGTCAACCTCAATTTTGATTTCATCTTCTTTTATTTCTTCATTCAAAGCAGTATCTACACTACTTCCCGTCTTAATATCATCGGACCGACTAACGAATAATTCTTCTTTTTTGCTTTCTTCCTTATTTTTGTTTATTTCCTTATAAACAACATTAAAATTTCCGGAAGAAATCTTATTTTCAAGTTCACTTATTCTTTCCGATATTCCCTCAAACGAAGTATCATCAGGACTCTTTGCCATACCTGCAACCGCCATCTCAAGAGATAATCTCGGATTATGCAGAGTTTTCTGATAAGTAAGCGATTTTGAAACTATATCAATATATCTCAAAATTCTTTCAACTGAAATTTTTTCAGCCAATGACAGATATTTTTGTGCATCGTATGAGGCGGTAGAAAGAATTTTTTCTGTATCTTCTTTATTCCCCACTGATTTTGCCACAAGAATATTTCTAAAAACATTTATAATCTCATCAGGAAGCTTCCCAAGGTCTCTTCCCGAAAGATAAGCATCGTTTATCTTCATATAACATTTGGAAATTTCACCATTAATAAGAAGCTCCACAAAATCAAAAACATATTCGGGATCGGTAACACCAGTTACTTTTATAACAGATTCTATTCCAACATTTTTTTCTCCGAAAGAAAAACACTGATCAAGTATTGAAAGTGCATCACGCATCGCACCGTCAGAAATTCTCGATATAAGCCCCATAGCCTCAGGTGAGATCGAAAAGCCTTCCTGAGAGGCAACATACTGAAGCCTTTTTTCAGTATCAAGCGGAGTTATTCTTTTAAAATCAAACCTTTGACACCGAGATAAAATTGTTGGCGGAAACTGATGCGGCTCTGTTGTCGCAAAAATAAAAAGAATATGTGAGGGCGGCTCCTCAAGAGTTTTTAAAAGTGCATTGAAAGCACTTTGAGTAAGCATATGCGCTTCATCTATAATATAAACTTTTTTCTTAAGCTCTGCCGGAGTATAGATAACTTCATCTATTATGTTGCGGGTATCTTCTACCTTGTTATTTGAAGCAGCATCCATTTCTATAATATCAACAGCGCTGCCGTCGAGTGCTGATTTACAAGCACTGCACTCATTACAGGGATTAGCTCCTACGGGATTAAGACAGTTTACAGCTCTTGCAAAAATTTTTGCAGTTGAAGTTTTTCCCGTTCCTCTTGAACCCGAAAACAAGTAGGCATGTGATGTTTTTCCGGTTGTAATCTGATTTTTAAGAGTTTCTGTTATGTGCTTTTGTCCGAGAACATCATCAAAAATCTTCGGACGCCATTTTCTGTACAAAGCCTGATACACAACAAAACTCCTTTCTTAATAAAATAAAGAATAGCTCAAAAAATCTGATACCTGTAAGGTATGCAGAAAAAATGCACAGATTTCCAAATGCTTATCGCTGCTGCGTCTCCGCCCTGACGAGGTTCACACAGGAAAAATCGCATATCCCGCACACCGTAAAGATATCGGATTTTTTTGAGAAATACCGTAAAATATTTTTTAAAAATAATCAGATTACAAAGCAAAATAAGCTCATAATACCGCAGATATATTATATCATTTATAAATAATGTTGTCAAGGAAATTGAAA
>CAZZPN010000067.1:0-1131 GCA_964655495.1 uncultured Oscillospiraceae bacterium | reverse complement strand
AACATAAAAATCCTTGTTTTGCACAATAAAAAATTTTTTTATTGTAATATTTTACTATTTTTCTTTTCCGTGACAATGAATTTCCTTGTTACAATCTATCTTTTTTTATAGCAAATGCTGTCACACTTAAATTTATTTGCACCGCAGTTTGCACATCCCTCTGAACAGTTCTTTGTTGTCTTGACATTTTTTGCGTTTTCACATTCTTTTATAAAAAATTCTTTTGTTACACCGCAGGAAATAACATCCCAGGGAAGAATTTCATCATAGCTTCTTTCTCTTTCGTTGTAAAATTCGGGAGAAATTCCGCACTCAAAAAAAGCCTCCATCCATTTGTCGTAGGAAAAATATTCACTCCATCCGTCTAAACGGCAGCCTTTTTTATACGCTGTTTCAATTACTTTTCCAAGCCTTCTGTCGCCTCTTGCAAAAACTCCCTCTAAAACTGATGTTTTTGCGTCGTGCCAGTTAAGTTTTATATTTTTTGATCTTAAATTTTCCATTAAAAGAGCCTGTTTTCTCATAAGCTCCTCATAAGAATTCTGTGCTGCCCACTGAAAAGGCGTGTGAGTTTTTGGAACAAAAGAAGACACAGAAACTGTAATTGAAAATCTCGGTCCACGAAGCTCTTTCGGAGTTTCATAATAAAGCTTTTCAATTTTTCTTACAAGCTCACATATTCCCATTACATCTTCATCTGTTTCAAAAGGAAGTCCTATCATAAAATAAAGCTTAACCGAAGACATACCGTTTTCAAAAACAAACTTCATAGTGCTTAAAATAGTTTCTTCGGATATGTTTTTATTTATGATATCACGCATACGCTGTGTTCCTGCTTCGGGAGCAAAGGTAAGAGAGCTTTTTCTTATTTCGTTTAAGCTTTCCATCGCTTCCTCTTTAAAGTTATCAATTCGAAGCGAAGGCAGTGATACATTCACCATATTTTCTTTCTGAAAGTTTTTCAGCATTTGTTTAAGCTCATAAAGTCCCGAATAATCACTTGTAGAAAGCGAAGAAAGAGAAATTTCGTCGTAGCCTGTGCTTTTGTAAGACCTTATTCCGCAATCATACAAAACAGACGGGCTTTTTTCACGAAGCGGTCTGTAAATATATCCTGCCTGACAAAATCTG
>CAZZPN010000066.1:0-6650 GCA_964655495.1 uncultured Oscillospiraceae bacterium | reverse complement strand
ATAGCACATCCATCATAAAGTTGCAATGTGCAAATTCCATAAATATGATTGCAAAGAAAGAGGAAAAGGATATAAAAAAGCTTTTTCCGCATATTGTAAAAGATTTCTTTATGCTTCCTCGGAAGCATGAAAAAAAAGTAAAAGTTGGTATAGTAGGGGAGATATTTGTTAAGTTTTCTCCTCTTGGCAATAACGACCTTGAAGAATTTTTAAACGAAGAAAATGCCGAAGTTGTTATGGGCGGACTTCTTGATTTTTGCTTGTATTGTATCTATAATACTATTATGGATTACAAATTGTATGGAATGTCCGCAAAAAAAGCATTTATTTTTAATATTGTTTATAAATATGTTCTCAAACTCCAGAAAGAGCTTATCGGAATAATTGAAAACGAAAGCGATTTTGCTCCGCCTTCCTACTTTGGTAATACAGTAAAACTTACAAAAGGATATGTCGGACTTGGTGCAAAAATGGGCGAAGGTTGGCTTTTAACCGCAGAAATGCTCGAGCTTATAGAAAGCGGAGTTGACAATATAATCTGCGTTCAGCCTTTCGGATGCTTACCTAATCATATCGTGGGAAAAGGTATGATGAAGCTTATAAAAGAAAAAAATATAAAAGCCAATATCGTTGCTGTTGATTATGATGCAAGTGCAACAAAGGTAAATCAGGAAAACAGAATCAAGCTTATGCTTTCAACAGCCAAACAAGCTATTGAAGACGAAAAAGGTGAGGTAAAACTTTCGATATGAATAAGATACTTAAAAAAAATTGATGATTTGACAGAAAAATATATAAGTGTTTGGGAAGATGTAGCTAATATAGAAAGTCCTACAAGCTACAAAGAAGGTGTGGACAAGGTAGGAGCTTATTTTGCAAAAATGGCAGAAGAACGAGGCTTTTTGGTTGAGTATTCAAAACAGGATGTGGCAGGTGATGTAGTATGTATCACAATGAATCCGAAGAGTAATCAAAAACCTCTTGTCATATCAGGCCATATTGATACTGTTCACCCTGTGGGGATGTTTGGAACACCTGCTGTTCACCGTGATGAAGAAAAAATTTACGATCCCGGTATTACAGATTGCAAGGGTGGCGTTGTCGCAGGATTTTTCGCAATGGATGCACTGTATGAATGTGGTTTTACCAAAACGCCCTATACGACTTTTGTTGCAGACAGATGAAGAAACCGGTAGTCGAACAAGCAGTGGAAAAACTATTCAGTATATTTGCGAAAAGTCAAAAGATGCTGTTGTATTTATTAATTTAGAAAGTTATACTCCAGGGAAAGCAGCCTTAAGCCGAAAGGGTATAGCTTCTTACAGATTTGATATAGAAGGAAAAGAAGGACATTCTTAAAGATGTGTTACGGAAGGTGCTAACGCGGTAGTAGATGCAGCATATATAACCAAATATGGCATCCCTTGTGTTGATTCTTTAGGTACACAGGGCGGCGGCTCCCGCTCCATAAGAGAGTTTGCAAAGCTTGACTCTCTAAAAAAAGCAGCAGAAAGAATTGTTTTGATAGCAAACTTTATAGAGTAAATTAAAAATAGGGTTGATAATAATATGAATATTTTAAAAGGTGCATATAAGCATTTTTGCACGATAACCAAACACAGACATAAAGTAATTTATCATAGCTTTAAAGCAGGGATATTTTTTCAAGGATTAAGACATGATTTATCAAAATATAGCTTTTGTGAGTTTTTGTTTGGTGCAAAGTATTATCAGGGGAACAGAAGCCCCAACGAACAGGAAAGAGCTTTATTCGGATATTCAAAAGCATGGCTTCATCACAAAGGCAGAAATAAACATCATTTTGAATATTGGACTGATTATAATATTGAAACAAAGCTTATTTCTCCCGTGAAAATGCCATGGAAATATGTTGTCGAAATGTTTTGCGACAGAGTTGCCGCAAGTAAAATTTACCAGGGAAAAAACTACAATGATTCTCATCCCATTGAATATTTTTTAAAGTCAAAGGAAACCCGAATGATTCATCCGGAAACCTCCGATGAAATCGAAGAACTTCTTTTAATGTTAAAAGAAAAAGGAGAAGACGAAACATTCATATATATAAGACAAAAAACAAAATTATTAATAAAAGGATAACAATATAACTTTGAAAGGAAATTCGTTATAAAAAGCGGAAAGAAAGTATATGAAAGTATTTGTAAAAAATGAACTTGAGCTTGTTCAGGCAGTAAAAAACAATTCAAACTGTGAGATTGTTGTAAAAGAAGGAAAATATTTTTTAGATGAAACTCTCTGCCTTAACAGTAACACAACCATTATAGGTGAAGGTGATGTTAAAATCTACGGCTCTAAAAGAGTTGCGGTGTCAGGCGAAGGTATTATAAAAATAGATTTAAAGGAGAATGGCATAACGAATTTTGGAAGATTCGGACTTGGTCCTTACGAAGATTTTTGGAGGGTATATGATATTCCAAAACCACATATGCTTGATGAAGGCCCGTCTTTACAGCTTTTTTATGAAGATAATTTACTTGAACTTTCAAGATATCCTAAAAACAATGAGTTTATAAGAATAAAAAAGGCTTTAGGAGAAACTGACCAATTTTTTAAAGATGAGCGTTCAGGCAGCGAAGAAGGAATTTTTATTTCTGCCGAGACAGAAATATTTGAAAAAGAAAATGTTTCAAATCTTCTTTTAAGTGGCTATTGGAATGTTGACTGGGCAATTCAGCGCCACGAAATAGAATCATTTGATAAAAATACAGGTGTTATTAAGGTTAAAGAGCCATATCACACTTTTGGTTACAGAGACGGTAAATGCTTAACTAACGAAATAGGCGGAAAATTCTGTGTTTTAAATGCAAAATCTGCAATAAAAAATCCGGGTGAATGGTGTATTGACAGAGAAGAAGGATGTATTTATCTTTATGTTTTTCCGGGACAAAAATATGTCGATATTTCTGTATGTGAAAATCTTTTTGAAGCAAAAGACAAGGAAAATATAAGAATTTCAGGACTTAAAATTTCGCAGACAAGAAAATGCGGAATTCATTTTGACAATGTAAAAAATTCTTTAATTGAAAACTGTGAAATTTATAATGTTGGCGCATGGGCGATAATAAATGACAACTGTAACAACTGTTCGTGTATAAGAAACAAAATTTATTTCACAGGCGGCGGCGGTATTGCTTCAAGCGGCGGAGAAAGAAATCAGCTTATAAAAAGCGGAAATTTAATATCAAACAATGAAATTTTCGCAATAGCTTTATGGCACCGTACATATCTTGCTGCAATTGAGCTTAACGGCGTAGGTGTAACGGTAAGTGAAAATTATATTCACGATATTCCGCATTTTGGCGTAGTGTATCAGGGTAATGAACATATTATCGAAAAAAATGAAATAGACAATGCTTGTTTTGAATCAAACGATGCAGGCGCTATATATTGCGGAAGAGATTATACCTGCCAGGGAAATATTATAAGATATAATTATATCCATGACCTTTTAGGTTACGAAGGATATGGCTGTATCGGAATTTATTTTGACGACGGTGTTTGTACAGCCGAAGTTTACGGAAATATTCTTGCTAATATGCCTTATATCGGCATTTTAATCGGTGGCGGAAGAAATTTTGATGTTCACGATAATAAATTTTATAACTGTAATATGGCACTTAATCTTGATGACAGACTTACAAGATGGAAAAGCGGCAATATAAGACACTTAAAGCACTTGGGCGAAGTTGAATATCAGAATGATATATGGAAAAAAGCTTATCCGCATCTTTATAATATACTTGATGACGAGCCGCTTCTTCCTAAATACAATAAATTTTACAACAATGAAATCGTTGGTGGATTAGGCTTTGCTTTCAGCAGTGAGTACATTAAAGACCTTATTGTTTATAAAAACAATACTTATGTACCGTTTGAAAGAAAGCAGATAAAAAACAACCATATGCTCAATTGGTATTTCGTTGAAGAACATAAATAAAGAAAAATATCCCAAAAATGTAAAATTTTAAAATACAAAAAAACGAAATTGGAAAATTTTTTGTATTGATTTTATGAATAATTTATGTTAAACTAGGATACGAGGTAAGGGAAAAAACTCACCTCAAATGGTTACATATTTTTCTCCGTGTCGGTTACATATTAATTTGCAATAATCTTTTTTAAGAGTAAGCATTTTAATATGTAACCATTTTATTAAATTTTTTTAAACGGAGGAAAGAAAAGTATGACAAAGAATTTTAAAAATTCTAAAAGCTTTCAAAAAATCTTAAGCCTCGTTTTGAGCTTTGCAATGATGTTATCACTTGCAACTCAAGCCTTTGCTTTTGAAATTGATGACAGCTTAAGAGGAACAAAATTCGAAGAATCAGCAGAAGTACTTGGAGCACTCGGAATCATGATTGGTGATCCTGACGGTAGCTTCAGAGTAGAAGACGGTCTTAAAAGATCGGAATTTGCAAAAATTGCTGTTCATATGCTTGGACTTGAAGCTTCAGCAGAAACAGCAAAAAATACTGTTGTCTTTAAAGATTTAACAACTGACTACTGGGCAAACGGATATATAAATGTAGCACATGACCAGGGGATAGTTGAAGGTGATCCGACAGGCGAATACAGACCTGAAGATTATATCACTTATCAGGAAGCTGTAACAGTATTTGTTCGTCTTGCAGGATATGAGCCTGCAGCTCAGTCAAAAGGCGGATATCCACAAGGTTACCTTTCAGTTGCAAACCAGTATTCATTTACTAAAAACGCAACAGGTACAGCAACAAGCACAATTTCCAGAGGAACAACTGCAATCATGGCAAACAATACTCTTACAATCGGTATGATGGAGCAGACAGGCTTTGGAACATCAACAAACTTTGAAATAACAGATAAAACAATTTTAGAGCAGTATCTTGACACCAAAAAGCTTACAGGACAGGTTACAGCTAACTACTTCACAGGTCTTAACAGCTCAAACGGTTTAGAAAAAGATACAATCCAGATTGATAACACAGTTTATAAAACAACTGATGAAAACACACAGAACTTACTCGGACACAATGTAACCTACTATCTTCAGAACAATGACAAAAACGAAGATATAGTTATACTTGCACAGGGTGAGGCTGGAAAAAATGACACAATGGTAATCGAAGGCGAAAACCTTGAATCAGTTGCTGACGGTAAAATCAACTACTGGAAAAACAAAGAAACAGATACAACTACAAAATCAGAAAAATATTCTGATAAAGTAATAATGATTTTCAACGGTGTAGCTAAAGACTTTGACGCATCACTTATAAAAGGAAACGGTGAGCTTCACGGTGAAATCGCACTTTTAGACAACGATTCAAACGGCGTATATGACATAATTTTTGTTAACGAATACAAAAATCTCGTTGTTGAATCAACAAGTAAACTTTCTTATACAATTTCCGATAAATACGGTAATAAATCATTACAGCTCGACCCTGATAATGCAAGCCTCAAGTTTGTATTGCAGGACAAAAACGGAAACGAAGTAAACTTTGATGACCTTAAAGAATGGCAGGTTATCTCATACCTCGGCTCACAAGAAAGCGGTGTTGTAATCGCAACAGTTATTGAAAATGTTATAGAAGGTAAAGTTGAAGAAATAGAAGATGACGAATATAAAATAGGCGGCAAATTCTACAAGATTGCAGACAACTACGACAATACCTTAAAGCTTGACGATCAGGGAGTGTTCTACCTTGATATTATGGGCAGAATTGCAGCAGTTGATGCAAACGCAACATTATCTGAAAACTACGCATATCTTATAAATGCCTCAGAATCAACTGATATGAACGATTATATCAAAATTAAAGTGTTCACAAAAGACGGAAGCGTTAAAATTTTCCAGACAACAGACAGAGTAAGATTTAACGGTACTGAAAAGTTTGATGCTTCAGAAGTTTTAACAAAACTTAAAGACCAGGGAACTGTAAAAAAACAGATTATAACCTACGAATTGAATTCAGACGGTGAAATCACAAGAATTAACACTGCAGAAGACCTTTCACAAAACGGAAAGCTTACTGTTAACAAGGATAAATTCGTTAAAAACTACGAATCTGAGAAAGCTGTTTACAACAAAACATCAGGTAAGCTCGGTCTTGTTAATATAACAGACTCAACAATAGTATTTGATATTCCTGCATCAGCAGAGGACGAAAGTGATTACGCAATCAAAAACAAATCAATGTTTGAAAACGATGGTGAATACGATGTTGAAGTATTTGATGTAACAGAAGACTTTAATGCAAAAGTTGTTCTTGTTAAAAATTCAACAGGTATCGCAAATGTAGAATCACCGGTAGCAGTAATCAATAAAATCACATCTACAATCAACTCAAAAGGCGAAAAAATTGATAAAGTTTATGTAGCATACAATGGCGAAATGGTAACATTTGAAACTTCAGAAGCCGGTATCCTCGTAAACAAAGACGGCGATGCACTCAAAGTAGGTGATGTAATTCAGTTCAGAACAAACTCACAGGGCGCAATCGACAAAGTAAATGTATTGTTTGAAGTTAAGAATAAAGGCACAGAGTTTACTTCAGAAGATGGCGATATGAAGCTTTATTACGGTAAGGTTGAAAAGAAATTTGCTTCTTCAATCAATGTTTCTGTAAATGACG
>CAZZPN010000065.1:2873-6715 GCA_964655495.1 uncultured Oscillospiraceae bacterium | reverse complement strand
CACATTTTAGGTCGCTTCTCACACCAAATTAAAAAAGCCTTATATTTCAAGGCTTGCAAGAGAAAATAAGAAAAAAGGCATAAGTTTTCCACAATTTTTATATGGAGCTTATGCCGTTTTAGTCATATTTAATTATTTAAACATACTGAAAATAAAAAAGAAAATCTTAATTAATCTTTTTCCCATCTGCAATAATTTCATCAGGAAAATTACGATAATCAACGCAAAAATAATCATCTTCAGTTATATAAACAGGTGGCTCTCCAATTACCTCAATAGCTTCAAAAACAAAAGACCAAAATTCTTCATAATCAGCATCTTCTAATTCACAGTCTGTTTCATCTTCAATATATGAATCATAAACACATTTTATACAATTATTTTCGTCCCATTTTAAAGTTATTTCTTTTTCTTCATACATTTCGCAAATATTCATAAATTTGCCTATTATTTTTTCTTCTTTACCATTTAAAAACATTATTTTTTCCTCCGCATTGTAGATTTTTCAGGAACAATATGTGTTCCTGAATTTGAATAATGTATAGTCCCAACTGTTGTATTATATTCTTTTCCTGTTTTTGGATCAACATATTTCCCAATTATTTTATTGAATTTTACTCGTTCTCTGTTTGTACCTATTTTCTGTCCTTTTCCACTATATTTATTAATTAATTTTTGTGCTTCATTTGTAGAAATTGTAAGAATACTCTTGCCTTTTTGGTAGTTATTATGCCCTACAATATGCTTTCCTTGTTTTCCTGAATGAATTGTTTTTGGAAAACTCGTAAAATTTGTTGCCTTTCTACTTGCTTTCGCAGTATCCGTAGCTTTATCAGCTATTTTAGTCAGCTTCGCAGCATCAAAGGCTTTATCTGCCAACCTTGCGAGTTTTGCGGCATCTGCAGCCTCTCCGATGAGTAATTGATGCTGCCGCAAGAAGATTACTCAAAGAATCTAAAGAGCTTCTTTTCCACCACCAATTTTAATGTATTTAAATGACTCTGACAGTTATTTCTCTACAATCATTTTTTTGCGCCTCGTCTAACCAGGCACAAATATGTTCATATACATCTTTTGTTTCTTTATAGTCAAACTTCCTGTTTTTATAGTTTTTCAAATCTTCTATATACTCTTGTAAGTCTGTTATAACAGTTTCACCATCGTCATCAAAAGCACCTTCGCATTGGTGGTAGTCTCGGGTAAACCCACACCAGCCCTTGCCATTTAATGACGGCTCTCTAAAAATGTCATCAAAAAAACCGTCCCAAATGTGTAGTATTTCCATATTTTCATCACTTGTTGAAAACTCTACTTCCGGTTCACCCTCATAACCTTCATAAAACTTATAATTATCTATCTTTCCAATGTCCATTATCTAACCACTCCTTTTGTTTTTTTGTCGCTGTTCCGTTTTTTCTTGCTGTTATTGCATTTTTCCATTCTTGTTTAGAAATCCATTTATTTTTCCCAACCAATACTTCTTCTTTTTTGGGACGGGGATTTTTTCCATATCCTATCCCTGAAGTTTTGCGTTCAACAACCCAAGAATTGCCTTGTGTTTTTGGAGCATTAGGTGTACGGGTATGCCATCGGCTTGTATATGTATATTTCCCTGATTGCCATGTATATTTGACTTGAGAATAGCCTTTCTTTTCTTGAATTATTGAAGTAGCTTTTTTCGGAATTCTAATAGGTGAATTTTTTGATAACGCTTTTACACTTTTACTTACTTTCGCGGCATCAGAGGCTTTATCTGCCAACCTTGCGAGTTTTGCGGCATCTACAACCTCTCCGATGAGTAATTGATGATGCCGCAAGAAGATTGCTTAAAGAATCTAAAGAGCTACCGTAGGTATTTCCGAAAATTCCTGCTTTTCAAAAAGGATAATCGTTACTTTCATAATAGCATAGTTTTTTAAAAAATTCAATGCTTTTTCATTTTTTGTTTCATCATAACACATTTTAGGTCGCTTCTCACACCAAATTAAAAAATCCTTATATTTCAAGGCTTGCAAAAGAAAAATAAGAAAAATGACACAAGTTTTCCACAATTTTTTATAATATTTTTAATTTCAGCTCATACAGAAATTGTTAATCCTGCCTCAAACGATTTACTTGACATTATCTTAGATTTAGTATATAATATATTAGTAAAACATACAGAGGAAAGTGAAAAACTATTGAAAATCTTATTTAATTCAAAAGACAGCTTATATAAAACCCCTTTCGGAGCAGTAAAGGAAAATGAAAAAATTTCTTTTTGTCTTATGTGCGAAGACGGTGTTTATACCGAGAGTGTAAAAATCGTTTACGAAAAAGAGGGCAGGTTTTATAAAGAAAAATATTTTTGCTATGACGGCTTTTATGACGGTTATCATAAATTCATATGTGAAGACAGTTTTTCAGACGCAGGAATATATTTTTATTATTTTGTTATCGTCACGGAAAACGGCGAAATAATCGGCAGAAATAATCACGGCGAATTTTTAAACGATGTATCGCTTCCCTTGTGGCAGTTAACTGTTTATGAAAAGGATTTTGAAACTCCCGCTTGGGCAAAAGGAAAAATAATGTATCAGATTTTCCCCGACCGCTTTGAAAGAGATTTATCCTACCGTCTCCCAGAAACGAAAAATAAGCGCACACTCCACGAAAATTGGGACGATGTTCCCCTTTTCATATACGATGTAGAAAAATATCGTGCTGACGATTTTTTTGGCGGAAATATTAAAGGAATTATATCTAAGCTTCCCTATCTTAAAGATTTGGATGTCGGGATAATATACTTAAATCCCGTTTTTGAAAGCAGTACAAATCACCGTTATGCAACGGCGGACTATAAAAATATTGACCCCTTCCTTGGAACAAACGAGGACTTTAAAGCGTTATGTACTGAGGCGGAAAAATTGGGAATTAAAATAATTCTTGACGGAGTTTTTTCCCATACGGGTGATGACAGCATATATTTTAATAAATACGGGAATTACGATTCCTTGGGTGCATATCAGTCAGAGCAGTCACCTTACAGAAAATGGTACAAGTTTTCGGCTGACAAAAGCTCATATCATTCGTGGTGGGGTTTTGATACATTGCCTGAGGTTATCGAGGAAACACCTGAGTTTAGTGAGTTTATAACCTCGGAAAAAAACGGTGTAATAAAGCTTTGGAACGATATGGGTGTATCGGGTTGGCGGCTTGATGTTGCTGACGAACTGCCCGATGTTTTCATTGATAATTTCAGAAAAAAACTTAAAAAAATAAATCCCGACGCTCTACTTATAGGCGAAGTGTGGGAAGATGCGACCACAAAAGAAAGCTACGGCGTAAAGCGGCGTTATTTACTTGGGAAACAGCTTGACAGCGTTATGAACTACCCTTTTAAAAACGCGATATTCGATTTCGTAAACGGTGGTACAGGCTTTGATTTTATAAATACGATAACCGATATTTTAGAAAACTATCCAAAACCTTCAGTTGATACGCTTATGAACTTTATAAGTACCCACGATACAATGCGTGCGCTTACTGCACTCAACGCTAAAAGAGCAGTCGAGCCTAAAAAACAGGGTACTTTTAAAATGAGCGAGGAAGAATACGAAAAGGCGAAAAAGAAGCTTCTTATGTGTGTTTTTATTCAATATACGCTTCCGGGAATCCCTTGCATCTATTACGGTGATGAGGTAGGCGTTCAGGGCTTTAAGGACCCTTATAACAGAACTACCTTCCCGAAAAAAAATATTGATAAAGAGATTTTAAATCATCACAAAAAAATGGCGCAGATAAGAAAAGAATATGCCGATGCTTTAAATTCCCCTCTTAATACGGTTTATGCCAGCGAAAAA
>CAZZPN010000065.1:0-2863 GCA_964655495.1 uncultured Oscillospiraceae bacterium | reverse complement strand
AGCTGTCTGCTATGAACGAGGCGGAATAATTTTTAGTTTAAACAACAGTGAAGAATGTGAATTCATACCACTTGAAAACTTAAAGAAGCTTTTTGGAGAAAATGATATTCTCACAAACAGCTACGGAATACTTCTTCCGCCGTTTTCATACGGAATATTTAAAGAAAAAAAGAAAGGAAAATAAATAAATGGCTAACGAAACAAAAAAGACAAGTGCTAAAAGCACACCGACCGCTAAAAGCACACCGACCGCTAAAAGTGCTAAAAGCACAACAAAGAAAAAGGACGAGGTTAAACAAAAAGCTACAACAACCTCAAAAAGTGCTAAAAGTACAGCACCAAAAACAACTTCAAAAACAACAAAATATGACAGAGAGGACTTAAAAAACAAGCTCATTGATAAGCTTGCAGGTATAAGAAATGTATCTTTAGATGACGCAACAGACCGCGATATGTATTTTGCTTTAGGAAGCGTAGTTAAAGAGTTAGTGGGCAAAAAATGGGTTAATGCAAAGAAGCATTACAAAGAAAACAATGTAAAGCAGGTTTACTACTTCTCACTTGAATTTCTTATGGGAAAAGCACTCAGAAACAATATGTCAGGGCTTAACCTTTTTGAAGATATGAAAAAGGTTTTGGAGGAAATGGGCTTTGACATTTTCAAGGTTATGCACATTGAGCCGGACGCAGGACTTGGTAACGGCGGACTTGGCAGACTTGCTTCGTGTTTCCTGGATTCACTTGCCGCTTGTTCTTATGCGGGACACGGTAACGGAATAAGATATAAACACGGACTTTTCAAACAGAAAATCATTGACGGTTATCAGGTTGAAGAAGCTGATAACTGGCTTAATATGGAAAATATTTACGAAACAAGAAAATCATCTGACTGTGTTGAAGTTCCTTTCTACGGCGAGGTAGAAGAACAGTACATTGACGGAAGAATGGTTTATATCCACAAAAACTATGACCCTGTTATTGCTGTGCCTTACGATACACCGATTTTAGGCTACCGTAACAACGCAGTAAACACACTCCGTCTTTGGAGTGCTGAGCCAAAGGAAGGCGGCTTTGACTTCCACAAATTCTCAAGAGGCGAATATTCGAGTGCAGTTGAATACAGACAGAGTGTTCACGCTATTTCGGATGTTCTTTACCCTGACGATTCAAACTATCAGAACAAGCTTTTGAGACTTAAACAGCAGTATTTCTTTGTATGTGCGGGAATACACTCAATAATAAACTCGCACTTAAAGAAAGGAAACTCGATAAATGAGCTTCATAAATATGTTTCAATTCATATAAACGATACCCACCCTGCCCTTTGCGTACCTGAGCTTATGAGAGTTTTGGTTGACGAGCATAATTTAGGCTGGGACGAAGCCTGGTATATCACAACAAACACACTTTCCTACACAAACCATACAATTATGCCTGAAGCTTTAGAAAAATGGCCTATTGATATGTACAAAAGCTTACTGCCGAGAGTGTTTATGATTACAGAGGAAATCAACCGTCGTCTTTGTAATGAGCTTTATGAGCTTTATCCGGGCGATACGGGCAAGGTTTCATATATGGCAATCATACAGGAATTTTCTGTTAATATGGCAAATATGTGTATTGCAGGAAGCCACAGTATAAACGGTGTTGCGGCTGTTCATTCGCAGATTTTAAAGGATGAGCTTTTCCACGATTACTATATGACAACACCTTACAAATTCAACAACAAAACAAACGGTATAACCCACAGAAGATGGCTTTTAGACTCAAATGTGAAATTAACTTCGCTTATCACAAAATCAATCGGAAACGGCTTTATAAAAGAGCCTCTCAAATTAAATGACCTTAAAGAAAAAGGCTTCTGCGAAAACGAAGAATTTTTAAACGAGCTTGACAAAATAAAATACGAAAACAAAAAGTCTCTCGCAGAATTTATCAAAAATCATCAGGGTGATGAAATTGACCCCGACAGTATTTTTGATATTCAGGTTAAGCGTATCCACGCATATAAAAGACAGCTTTTAAAAGCTTTTCAGATTATGGATTTATACTTTAAAATCAAGGATAATCCGAACGGCGACTATCAGAAAATCACATTTATGTTCGGCGGTAAGGCTGCGCCGGGATATATTTATGCAAAGCTTGTTATCAAATATATCAACAGCGTTGCAAACCTCGTTAACAACGACCCCGACACAAAAGACATTATGAAGGTAGTTTTCTTGGAGAACTACAATGTTTCATTCGCACAGCACATTTTCCCTGCTGCTGATATTTCGGAGCAGATTTCAACAGCTTCAAAAGAAGCATCGGGAACAAGTAATATGAAATTTATGATGAACGGCGCTGTAACTGTTGGAACAATGGACGGTGCCAACATCGAAATCGCAGAGGCAGTAGGCCCTGACAATATTTTCACATTCGGTCTTAGTGTTGCAGATGTTTTAGGTCATTACAGAGACCGTGATTATGTAAGCGTTAATGTTTACAACTCAAACTACAAATTAAAACGCATCCTTGACACCCTAAAAGGAAGCTTCTATCCTGATGCGCACGAAAACGAATTTATGCCTATATTCGATGCTCTTATAAATCAGAACGACGAATATTTCTTACTCGAAGATTTCAACTCCTATGTTGAAACAATGACAAAAGCAATGATGACATACAAGTACGACAAAAAAGCTTGGCTTAAAATGTCGGCAAATAATATTGCCCGTTCGGGAAGATTTTCTTCTGATGAAACTATTCGTGCTTATGCAAAAGAAAT
This sequence comes from uncultured Oscillospiraceae bacterium, assembly GCA_964655495.1. GTDB lineage: Bacteria > Bacillota > Clostridia > UMGS1840 > UMGS1840 > UMGS1840. The sequence goes on along the minus strand of CAZZPN010000065.1, from coordinate 93 downwards.
ATGGAACTTAAAGGAAAACATAATCAAATAAGGGATTTGTTGTAGGGGCGACCCTGCGTGGTTGCCCGTATTGCTTTTTTATCTATCCCTAAA
>CAZZPN010000064.1:0-6744 GCA_964655495.1 uncultured Oscillospiraceae bacterium | reverse complement strand
AGAAAGTCTTTGAACACTTGAGAAAAACGCATTTCTTAAGTTTGAAAGTGTTCCTTCCATAAGCTTGTGCATTGAACGATACGCAACCCCGAATAAAGCGAGTCTTGAAAAAGAAATTATAAAATAAAAAATACAAAAAAACAAAACACGATTCAGTTTAGTTTCAGCATTACCATCGTATAAAATACCGTCATCAACTATAAATTTTATAACAAGCGGCTGTATTGCCACCATAATTCCCGTTAATAAAGAAAATATCACAGAAACAGCGATATTTTTTTCATATCCCTGAATATACTGTGATATTAATTTCCAAAAACCATTTTTATCATTCTTATTCTTTTTATCAGTATTAGCAGCCATAATACTCTCCCCCCAAAAACGCTAAAAAAATCAGCACTATGAGTTTTTAAGTAATATTTTTATCACTGACAATTATAGCCGACTTTTTTGTAAAAGTCAACTGAAAAAAAGAAAAATAATGATAAAAATTGATGATTTTTTTATACATTATGAACAATAAATTATTTTTTGCGGCGTACTGACGATATCCCATATGAAATTGAATCAAAGCCGTACTTTTCTTTTATATTAAACATCGTATCTTCGATAAGTTTTTTATCTTTCTTTTTTTCTTCTTCGTTAAAAAACATAGATATCTGTTCACATCCGTCGTCAAATACAATTCCTCTTACCGTAACAGTTGCAGCACGCACAGGGCCGAAATCACTAAAACTGTTTTTAATTATTCTTACAGCCTCATTATAGATATCAGACGCATTACAAGTAGCTAAGGAAAGTGTTACCTGTCTTACTTTCGTTTTTAAATCAGGTGCTTTTAAAGTTACAGCGACAACGCTGCACTTTCTTTCGATTTTTCTTAACCTTTCTGCAATTTCCTCACACAAAAGCATTATTTCTGACTGAAGTGCAACTATATCTTCAATATCGTTTTCAAATGTTTTTCCGTTACCTACTGACTTTGGCATTTTTACATCAAGAAAATTTGCAACCTCGCTGTCATCAAAACCGTTTGAATAGTCCCATATTGTTCCCCCAAGCTTTCCCAAAGCCATAACAAGAAGCTCTCTTTTTTCATTTGCGACCTTCCCTATTGTGTCAAGGCACATTTTATTTAAAGTTTTTTCAGTTTCTTTTCCGACAAAAAACAAATTCCCTATCGGCATATCTTTTAAAAATTCTCTGAAATTATCTTCTGAAATAACAGTTATTGCATCAGGCTTTTTGTAATCACTTCCAAGCTTTGCAAAAACCTTGTTGAAAGATACTCCAACCGAAATTGTAAGCCCAAACTCTTTTTTTATTCTTGTTCTTAATATTTCTGCAATTTTTTCGCCATCACCAAAAAGCTTTTTGCTGTTGGTTACATCAAGATAACATTCATCAATCCCGAACGGCTCAACAAGGTCAGTATATTCATAATAAATATTTTTTACTTTTTTTGAATATTCCTTATATAGCTCCATATGAGGATGAACAATAACAAGATTTGGGCATTTTTTCCTTGCTTGCCAGATAGTTTCTGCAGTTTTAATGTTATACTTTTTGGCAAGATTGTTCTTTGCAAGAATTATCCCTGTTCTTGATTCTTCATACCCCGCAACTGCCATTGGAACATCTTTTAATTCAGGGTTAAGCATACATTCACAGGAAGCAAAAAAATTATTGAGATCACAATGGAGAATAGTTCTTTTCGTATTTATTTTTTTATTTGTTTTTTCCAATAATATCACCTATTTTAAAAGAAAAAATGATTATTCATAATATCGTTATGTTTTTATATTCTATTTTAGATTATATTCATAACATACCTTTTCATTTCCTGCAGTAACAGAAAGAATTTGTCCGAGTGCATTAAACTGTGAAATCGTTGTTATTCCGTTTCTGTCTGTCTGTGAAATAACATTTCCCACATTATCATTTTCAAAGATTTCTGTCTGTCCTAATGGGTCTGTTCTTCGGACAAGCTGGTCAAATTCGTTATATTCATAAATTGTTTTTTGTTGATTTGTTGCACCAAGCTTTGATGCCGTCATATTACCCTTATTGTCATACTCGTAAGAGGTTACAATTCTATTATCACTTTCGCCAACTGTAACGGTAACAGGAAGATTTTTTGTATTATAGAGAGACAAAGGGGAATGTGCCTTTTATTTGTCAATGATATGACAAATTTGGCACGTCCCCAGTGCCACCTCGTCCACAATGTCACCTCGATTGGTTATTTCTTTTGTTCAAATCAAATAAAACACTAAAAATAAGCTGAAGAAAAGCCAGAAGAAGTGTATAAATTGTAACACATCGTGATGCGAATTCAATGTCATTAACGATATTGAACTTCACTAAAATTATGCTTAATATAAACAATATTATCGTTGCGGATTGAGAAAATATATTATGCATAGTATACTTATGCATATATGCACCAAAAAATAAAATCCTTTTCAAAATATGGGGTAACTTATGCTGAGCTGTATATTTTTCTTTTCTTGCTACTACTATTCCACTTCCATAAAGAAACCAAGTGTATATTAAAAGCATTCCTACAAACTTCCTAAACATTTTTCACCTCACTCAAATAATTCATATAAAGCGGTTTTGGTTTTTTTACCATAGATACCATCTGCTGTTACACCTAACTTAGTTTGTAACTCTTTAAGTGCTTTTTCCGTATTAGTTCCAAAGATTCCATCTTGTTCAACGCCCAAAACGGATTGTAAATATTTAACATTTTCTCCAGTTGAACCAAATGATAATAAGTTTGAACCAATGTTAGAAATAAATTCATCTCTTATTCCGTGAAAAAAACTTTTAATTGTAGAATTTACTGCAACCTCTTTAAATAATTGTTTATTTATCTCTTGCCCCGATTGTAATCCTAAAAACTTAGCTTTGTAAAATGCCGATTGCAGTCCTGTTAACTGCTTAATAGTGCTCGAATCAGAACCACCTAATTTTCCAACAAATGCTCCATATCCAACATTGAGCATCAAATCTTTATAATCTATTGATTCGTTATTTGCTTTTTGTATTCCGATGTAAGTACCCCCCCAATTAACGCATTTCCTAAAACAATAACACTAGTTGGTGCTCCTGTACCTGCTAGTGCACCAGAAATAGCACCGCCTACTGCATTAACTCCTACTTCTTTCCAATTAATATTATCCCAACCATTTGAAATCCATTGTGATACAACGCTAGAACCAGCACTTACGGCACCGCCAATAATTGCACCACCTGCTACTGTGATAACAAGCACAGGGTTTTCCCCACTCGGATCCACAAACATAATAGGATTATTGCCGCAATAGACATACCAGTTATAACCATCTCTTATCGGGTCTTCGGTTATAAATCTGCCTGTTTCGGAATCATAGTATCTGTTTCTTAAGTAAATATTTCCTGTTTCTGCATCATAATATTCTCCGCAATATCTGAATGGATTAATATTAGCGATATCAGTATTTCCAAGCTGATTTCCAAAAGCATCATAATCGTATGATATTATTTCATCATTAATGGATAATGCTTTTGTATCTCCATGTCCGTCAAAATGGTAATAATAAGTATTGTTGTCGTTCTGCAGTGATATTAGATTTATTCCTCTCAAATACTTCGTTTTATTACCGTTTGTTATATCAGAAACTATATTTTCTCCGTCCCATATATGAGAGGTTGTAACACCGTTTACAGTTTTATTTTTTCTCATTCCGTCTGGAAGATATTCATAGCTTACATTTGTATTTTCATTGCGAACACTTCTTAATCTGTTGAAGTTATCATAATCATACCTTGTTATTAAGCTTTGGGTTTGTGTTTCTGCCTGTTTCGGATAACCCACTATTCCTACTGTTATAATATTTTCTTCGGGATTAACAGGTGTATTTTCATCACTTGTACCTGTTGTTATTGTTTGTATTTTACTATGAAGATTTCCATTCGGACTATATTCATATTCCTTTGTTACTGTATCAAAATATGGATAACTGTGTGTATCGGTATATTCCTCTTTTATTAAACGATTGTTTTGGTCATAAATATATTCTGTTTCAAGAGGGTTTTCCGTTCCTCGCTCTGTTTTTTTAATCCTGTTACCATATTCGTCATACACATATCCCAAGAACAGTCCTGATGAGTACATTTCATATTCCAACATTCCATTATTGTAATATGAATATTCTGTCAATGTGTTTTTTATATTATCTGTTTTTGTTTTCTTATTTCCGTCAAAATAATATGTATAATTTTCGGAAACATATGTGTTTTCACCGTTTGTATCTGTTACAGAAATCATTTTACCAAATGCGTCATAGGCATAAACAGGATTTCTTCCTCCGCCTGTAATTGTTAACAGATTGCCGAGGCTGTCATAAGTGTAATATTCTGCTCCCGATTGCTGTGAATTTACTTGCGACAATCGTTTCAAATTATCGTAGGTATATTCCATATCAAGCTCTGTTTCACCGTCTTTAGTCATAACAAAGCTTGATTTTGTATCATCAAGATTATATGTATATGTATTTACAACATTATCGGGTTGAGTATATTGCGAAAGCCTTGCAAACTCGTCATAGGTATAGGTCATCATATCCTGCAATTTATCAGGATTATATACCTTTGTTTGAAGTCCTATATCGTTATATTCATAACATACCTTTTCATTTCCTGCAGTAACAGAAAGAATTTGTCCGAGTGCATTAAACTGTGAAATCGTTGTTATTCCGTTTCTGTCTGTCTGTGAAATAACATTTCCCACATTATCATTTTCAAAGATTTCTGTCTGTCCTAATGGGTCTGTTCTTCGGACAAGCTGGTCAAATTCGTTATATTCATAAATTGTTTTTTGTTGATTTGTTGCACCAAGCTTTGATGCCGTCATATTACCCTTATTGTCATACTCGTAAGAGGTTACAATTCTATTATCACTTTCGCCAACTGTAACGGTAACAGGAAGATTTTTTGAATTATAGCGAGACAAAGGGGAACATACTTTTTATTTGTCAAGAAAATTGTGACAAAAATGGCACGTCCCCAGTGTCACCCCTATTCGTCATACACATATCCCAAAAAACAAACCTGATGAATATAATTCCGTTCCTAAGTGGCTCTTTATTCGGACAGCTCGAATGGAATGTATACTTTATCCATATTTAAATAATCGTCCTTACTTATTCTTTCAAAATAATCTTTTTTATACATATCAATAAATTTAAAATTAGGAACTGTGGGATAAGTATGCAAATCACCATTAATATGCGGAAAGCTCATTGCCTGATACAATAAATGCATAAATTCATATGCAGGAATATCTTTATGTAAATCTTCTTTTTTTACAATTAAACTTGTATAACTTATGATATTTTCATTATTGATAAGACCTATATCTTCAAATAAATCATAATATGGATATTCACCTGTATATTTTTCGCTAAATGATTGCCTCATTGAAAAACTAAATGCATGCCCTCTCCAAAATAAACAAGATATTAAAGCCATTGCTTCATAATATGTAATGTTTGAATCAAAATCCGCAATATACCTTCCGTCTGATGTGAGTTTTCCATTTAAAAGTGGTGCATTCCATTGCAACGCTAATGCAAGGTTATAATCGTAAACACTACCTTTTTCAACATCTGATATGCGGTATAAAAAGTCTTCATCATTTTCGCTAACCATATTTATAATTCGGTTGCCATCCATGTAAACAATGTACACCATTTCAAATGCATTTCGTCTTCTTATGGGCGTTTTTCCGTCTTCCCATTTTACCATAGGCTCATTCACAACTCCATTTGCCATCATAGCTCTAACAGAGTCAAGAATCAGTTCAGTCTTCAATCCATAATATTTTTCTTTATCAAGTCCCAAAGGATTTGTGTTTTTTTCTTCTTGAGCAATTACCCCAATATTCATAAAGATTAAAAATATAAGTGTTCCGATAATAATTAATTTCTTTTTCATTTTATTCCTTTTGCCTCCTCAACTATATTTGTCCACATTAAAAATGATTCTCGAGGTGTAATCGTAAAATCATCTTTAAAAACTTGCTTACCATATATTGCAGAAACATTCCATGGCCAAACTCCATATGAGCTTTTATCAGTTCCTATACCACCCCATTTTCCAACATCTCTCTTTTCATATCCCATATCAAGTCTAAAAATGCCTTCAATGTAAATAGCAGTCGCTTCCTGATACCAGCGTTTTATTTGTGATATTTGTGTTTGCGTTAATCCTATATCCCACCTTAAACCTCGAGAAATTAAATTATCATAACCCCTAGTATCAGTATATTTATGAACACATTCATGGATTATTCGAGATTGTATTTCCTGTTTGGAAGCAAAGGAATCTTCTCCATTCTCTGCAAGCAGGCCAATTCTAATGGGGCTACCTTGCCCAGTACCACCACCATCACTAGTAGAATCAAAGTAAAATCTATACTTTTCCTCATCTGCAATTAAATTATTCAGCAAAGAAGCTCCTGTTTCAGAACCATTTCCAAAGTCTCCTCCGACTATTTCATTTAATATTATTTCATTCCCTTGTTTTTCACAATTAAATTGCAAATCTTCTGTTCCATAAATAGCGTACATTTGTTCCTGGAAATATACGAGATTTTTCCAAGAGTCAAAACTAAAAGCCAACCCCCACGGATCCACAAACATTACAGGATTCTGATTACCATACACATACCAGTTATATCCATCCTCGGCAGGATCT
>CAZZPN010000063.1:0-6760 GCA_964655495.1 uncultured Oscillospiraceae bacterium | reverse complement strand
TTTTCCTATCCCCTTAAAAAAGGAGGCTGTTAAAAAATAGTTTTTTAACAGCCCCCTTTGTAAAGTGTTTAAAGGCTTTTTAATTTGTTTCTTCAATATATTTTTCTGCAAAATATGCTGCAACAGCACCGTCTGAAACAGCGGTCACTATTTGCCTTAAATCTTTTTTTCTTACATCTCCCACCGCATAGACGCCTGCTATATTTGTTTTTGTTGTTTCATCTGCAATAATATAGCCGTTTTCATCAATATCCAAAATATCTTTAAAAAGCTTCGTTTCGGGAGTTCTTCCGATACTTATAAATACTCCGTCACACATAATTTTTGAAGTGGTTTTATCTTTTTTAATTTCAACCGTTACCGCTTCTATTTTTTCTTCGCCAAGAAAATCTGTAATTTCAGCATCCCATAATATTTCAATATTTTCTAGCTCGGAAAGACGCTTATTATAAATCTTTGATGCTCTTAATTCATTTCTTCTGTGGATTATTATAACCTTACTGCAGATGTTTGACAAATAAAGCGCATCCGATACGGCAGAGTTTCCGCCGCCTGCAACCACCACCGTTTTTCCTTTAAAAAACATTCCGTCGCAGTGTGCACAGTAGCTTACACCTTTTCCGATAAAGCTTTCTTCGTTTTTTAAACCCAGTTTTTTTGGTTCAGCACCCGTTGAAATTATAACGGTTTTCGCAAAAAAATCTTTGCTTCCGACGGTAACCTTTTTTAGCGGATTTGAAAAATCAACCTCACTTACTTCATCGGTTATAATTTCAGCTCCGAATTTCACAGCAGAATTTTGCATTTTTAAGCCTAATGAAAAACCGTCGGTATTTTCAAAGCCGGGATAATTTTCAATTTCAGGTGTTAAACACATCTGTCCGCCCGGCATAGCTTTTTCTATTAAGAGAGTTTTTAACCCTGCCCTTTGTGCGTATATTGATGCTGTAAGTCCTCCCGGACCACCGCCGATTATTATGATATCATAAATTTTTTGTTCCATAAATTTCACCTTTTTTAAAGTAAATCAACTCTGTTTTTATGTTCACCTTTCAAAAATGAAGCTATGTTTTCATAAACAGTGTCAACACATCTTTTTCTTGATTCATAAGCACCCCACGCCATATGAGGAGTTAAACATACATTGTCAAGATGCGCAATTTTTGATAATGGACTGTTAACGGGAAGCGGCTCGGTTTCAAAAACATCAAGCCCGACAGCCCCGATTTTTTTATTTATTACAGCTTCATAAAGGTCGTTTTCATTTATTACAGGCCCTCTTGCAACATTTATCAAAATGACATTTTCTTTCATAAGTGATAAAGCATTTTTATCAATCATATTTTTTGATTCATCGTTAAGAGGTGTGTGGATTGAGATAATATCAGAGGTTTTTAAAAGTGTTTCAAGTGAAACGCATTTTTCTTCATTCTTTTGATTTCTTTTATAAGCAATTACATTGCATCCTAAGCACTCGGCAATTTTTCCGACCTGCTTACCGATATTCCCATAACCGATTATGCCCCAGGTTTTGCCTTTTAATTCATAAAAAACCGGTGTTAAAATATTGAATTTGCTTCCATTCTGATATTCTTTTGAAACAGTTGTATTTCTGTACGCACCTAAATTTGTAGCAAAATACAGTGCCATAGCAACCGTAACCTGACTTACGCTGTCGGTAGAATATGCAGGAACATTACACACGGCAATATTATTCTTTTTCGCATAATCAATATCTACATTATCATATCCCGTTGCAGTAACGCATACAAGCTTTAATTTCGGAAGATTTTTAAGAACATCTTTTGTAAGCTTTATTTTATTCGTAACAATAATATCGTAATCCTTTGTGCGTTCAATTACCTTATCGGGAGTGGTAGATGGATATATATCGGTTTTTACTATGTTATTAAAAAAAGTTAAATCAAGGTCGTTTCCTACTGTATTTGCATCAAGTATAGCTGCTTTCATTTGTTTGTCCTCTTTCTTTTTAATATCCGAGATTTTCTTTTATTATAACTATTTCCATATCGCAGGAAAATACTTTTTTATAATGAACAACAAGTCCGCAGCAAATTCTGTCAGGACTGTTACAGTCGTAGCATTTATCTGCTTTGATCGCACAAGGGGTTTTTCTGTTAAGCCTTTTCGCGTTTTTCGGAGCAGCGATATTTCTTGCTCTGTAAATTGCTTTATCGAGTGTAGGCTCAAACTTATTTTGTCCTACGATTATATAAACCTTTTTATGACCGTGAAGGGTTGAGGCAACTCTGTTTCCTCTGCCGTCTATATTTACTATTTCTCCATTATAAGTAATTGCGTTTGCAGATGAAATATAGATGTCGGCATTTTGCGCTGAGTTGATAATTTCATTTTTTGTTTTTCCTTCGGGAACATATCCGTGATAAAAGGTTTCGTTGTGCTTGGATAAGCTTTCAAAAAGTCCCATTTCGCTTACTGTTGCAGAGCCGCCGAAACCAACACTTGTCCCGTCGATTTTTTTATTAAGGTATTCTGAAGCTTCCTCTTTTGTATCAAAAAGGCTTACTTCAAAAGAATTATTTTCAAGATTTTTTGCTATTTTTTCAAAATCCATTTTTTATCCTCTTTTCATAAATATATTTGTTATTTCCAACAGTCAACCTCGTAGGGAAGGTCAATGTTTTCTGCTTTAAATACAGGTGAAATACCCGATTTTCTCTGTCTGTCATAGTCCTCAAGCGCTCTTACGGCATATTTTGCTAAAAATACAATGGTGGGGATATTGATAAGTGCCATAAGCCCCATTGTAACATCGGCAATATTCCAGAGTAAGTCAGCCGTCATTCCTGCACCGATAAAGATAACAAGAGAAGCGGCTATACGATAAAAAATAAGAAATGCTTTGCTTGGAGATTTCTTAAAAATATGAAACCACGCCTGGTCAACATAGTAAAGATTGCCGATAAGAGTTGTAAAAGCAAAGAGTGTCATTGCAATGGTGATAAATACAGGGCCGAAATTGCCTAAAACAGCTTTCAGCGATTGTTGTACATAAGGTGCCCCTGAAAGCTCTACAGACGGCTCAACTCCCGAACACATACACATAAACGCAGTTGCACTGCAAACAAGTATTGTATCAAGAAATACGGAGAGTATCTGCACAAGTCCCTGCTTAACGGGATGCACAACCTCAGCAGTTGCGGCAGCATTAGGGGCAGAACCGACACCTGCCTCGTTTGAGAACAAGCCTCTTTTTATTCCGTACATTACACACGAGCCTGCAAAACCGCCGAAAATAGCTTTTACATCAAAAGCTTCCGAGAATATTCGTGCAAAGATTGAGGGTAATTCCGTGATGTTCAGAACAACAATAACAAGTGCTACAAGAATATATAAAATTCCCATTACGGGAACAAGAAAGCTTGAAACCTTAACTATACGCTTTCCGCCTCCAAATAAACAATAGCCGACAATAAGCGCAAGAATAAATCCTATTATCCAGGGGGAAACTTCAGGATTGTAGAAGCTGTAGCCTGCAAATGTTGATTGAAGATTATATGACGCAAGAAGGTTAAAACCAAACGCATAAGTCAGAATAAGAAAAATCGAAAATATTATCGCAAGTGGTCTTGATTTAAATGCCGCTTCGATATAGTAGGAAGGGCCGCCGTAGTAACCGTCGGAGCCTTTTTTCTTAAAAATCTGAGCAAGTGTGCTTTCAACAAAAGCTGAAGCACCACCGATAATTGCTATAAGCCACATCCAGAAAACTGCGCCAAAGCCGCCTGCACATATTGCAGTTGACACCCCAACGATATTTCCTGTGCCTACTCTTGAAGCGGTTGAAACCATAAGTGCCTGAAAAGACGAAGTTTTTGAATTATCCTCTGGCTTTTCCGTTACAGACTTAAGCTGTTCTTTAAAAAGTCTGAACTGAACAAATTTTGTGCGGAATGTAAAATAAAGGCCTCCGCCAACCAATAATATTATCAGAATATAACTGTATAAAATATTGCTGAAATCTGAAACCACATCGTTAATGAAACTGTAAATTGTATTAAGCATATAAAAAATCCTTTCTTTGTTTATTATATATGTAACTATTTTATCATAATAAACAGGATTTTACAAGAGGTTTTCTAAAAAAACCATTGACAACAATATAAAATTATGTTATACTGTCGTTGTAAGAAGATGGTTTCAATTTCCTGCTAATCATGTTAGCCGGGTATTTATTAGAACCAACACAAATTATAAGGGAGCCGATCTCCTTTCGTCAATTGCAGGCCCACCGTTTGATTTATCAGGCCGAATGGGAAGCGCGCGACTAAGGGTAAGCACCCACCTGCACGAGCAGGTTTCTAATATTATTTTGTGCGACGGTTTAGCGGGAATAAAAAGAAATTTTGGGGATGTTACGGTTTGTAATATCCCTTTTTGTTTTATGGTTCATTTTTTAATATTAAAAAATAAAAAAAGTAAAAAATAAAAAAAATAAAAAAGTCTTGCATTATTAAAAGTTTTATGGTAAAATACTTAAAAGGGTGTGATTATAATGAAAAAGCTTTTGCTGTCAGTTATTATAATACTTACTGTTATGATGACGGGTGCATGTGCTGTAAAAAAATTGACACTTCACAAAATAATAAAAGTAGTTCTGTCAAAGTTGCGACTTCGTGGGACAGAATACTTTATGAAAATAAAATTGTCATAGGAACTGACGGAAGCAGTTTTAATAAAAAACTTGTGGAAGCCTTGAAAAAAGAAATGAGCGTAAATGTAGAGGCGATTTCATATAAGGATTTTGAAAAAGCCGGAGAGGCAATAAAGAATAATGAGATTGATATGTATATGGGAATGTTCCCGAAACAGTCAGCTCTCAGTATAGACTACTGTTTGTCGGAACCGTATCTTCAGTCAACTGTTAATGTTGTTTCGTTGTCAAAGGACTATAATATTAATAAAAAAGAGGATACTGCGGCAGTTCTTAAAAACAGTGCCGAAGAAATGACAGCCGAAATGTACTGTGAAAATTACAAGGTATACAATTCTGTCGGAGCGATGTTTGCGGCACTTAAGAATAAGCAGGTAAACTGTGTACTTATTGATGAAATTGTTTTTGAAAATTCAGGATACAATACAAAAAGATATTTCGTTTGTGATTCATATCCGTATAATCTTGTTGCAATATTCAATGAAAAAGAAGGCGATATTGCCAAAGAAATGAATATATATCTTGCCAAAATCAAAGCTTCCGGCGAAGCAGGTGAAATCAGTAACAATCATTTTGGTAAGGATATTATCTATAAATAAACCAGATAAAAAAGAAAAGAGGAAATGTTATGAAACAGTTACTTAATGAAAGCAAAGAAAAAATGAACAAATCCATTGATTCATTGAATCATGAATTTTCAATGCTTAAGGCAGGTCGTGCAAATCCTGCTATTTTAGATAAGGTTACATTTGAATACTACGGAACACCTACTCCGCTTAATCAGGTGGGTAATGTTTCCGTTCCTGAAGCGAGAACGCTTCTTATTCAGCCTTGGGATGCTTCTATTTTAGGAGATATCGAAAAAGCTATTCAGAAAGCTGACATCGGTGTTAATCCTACTAATGACGGAAAATGTATCCGTCTTAATTTCCCGGCTCTTACAGAGGAAAGAAGAAAAGAACTTGCGAAGGATGTAAGAAAGCTTACTGAAAATGCAAAAGTTGCCGTAAGAAATATCAGACGAGATACTATGGAAAAATACAAGGACATGAAGAAAAAATCGGAAATTACCGAGGATGACCTTAAGGGACTTGAAAAAGATGTTCAGGATATTACAGACAAGGCAATAAAAGAAATAGATGCTTTGGCGGCAGATAAAGAAAAGGAAATAATGACTGTTTAATTAATAGCTGAAAATAGGGTAGCAGGGAGTCTGTTGCCCTTTTTATCGTTTTTGGAGTAAAAATGGAAAAGCTTAATATATTATTTGAAGATAAAAATATAATCGTATGCGAAAAACCCGTTGGAGCACACAGCGAGGAAAAAGACGGCGCTTTTAGTATGGTAAGTCTTATAAGGGAACATAAAATACATAACGGTGAGGATTTGTATGTAGGCGTTGTTCACAGACTTGATGTTACAACAGGCGGTGTAATTTTATATGCAAAAAACAAAAAATCGGCAGCTCTTTATTCTGCTATTGTGGGGGACAAGGAAAACTTTACAAAGGAGTATTATGCTATTATTCACGGAGAAATGGCGGAAAAGAAAGCTGTTTTAAAAGATTTTTTGTTTAAGGACAGTAAAAAGAACAAATCTTTTGTTGTGAAAAAAATGCGTAACGGAGTAAAAGAAGCGAGTCTTGAATACGAGCTTTTGAGTACCGTGAAAGTTAATGAAAACCCTTTTTCTTTAGTCAGAATAAAGCTTCACACCGGAAGAACGCACCAAATAAGAGTGCAGTTTTCTTCACGGGGATTTCCGCTTGTGGGAGACGGAAAATACGGAAGCAGGGACAACGGTTGTGAGGCTTCGTTGTGGGCATATAAGCTTACAGCGAAAAAAGTTTTTTCAAAAGATAAAAATAAAAAAGATGAGTTTGTCTCATTGCCTGATTTTTCGTTATACCCATGGAATTTGTTTGAAGATACTTTGAAAGGAATTTGATATGAAAACTGATTTGACTCCAAGACTTAGCGCCGTTGCAAAATTAGTTTCAGCATCGGAAAAATGTGAAACTTTATGCGATGTGGGATGTGACCATGCCTATCTTCCCATTTATCT
>CAZZPN010000062.1:0-6955 GCA_964655495.1 uncultured Oscillospiraceae bacterium | reverse complement strand
ACCAATTCTTTTTTCAAATAAGAATTCATCATTTTTCTCTCTTTTTTCTTTTTTTTGCATAATTCATCACCTTTTTTGATTATATAGCATTAGAACAAAAAAGTCAAGAAAATATACAAAAATAGGCAAAATAATAAAGGAAATGTTTGAAAAATTGTTGTATAATGAAATTACTTTAAAAAGTGAGGTATTTTGATATGTTTAAAAATGTTAGTCCGGAAAGCGTTGGTATTTCTTCAAAAGCTGTTCTTGGCTTCTTAAAAAGATACGGCGCTTACAATTTCGCAACTCATTCAATTTTAATGGCAAGAGGCGAAAATATTTTCACTGAAATGTATTATGCACCTTTTCATAAAGATTTTAAGCACAGAATGTATTCTGTCTCAAAAAGCTTTGTTGCTGCAGCAATTGGACTTTGTGAGCAGGAAGGACTTATTTCTTTAGATGATAAGCTAATTAAATATTTTCCTGAATACATAGATGAAAATATAAATGAGAATTTAAAAGAACAAACACTCCGTGATATGCTTAAAATGTCAACATCGATGATTGAAACTGTAAGTTGGTTTACAAATGGTACAAAGAACAGAACGGAAGTATATTTTAAATTTGATACACCAAGAATTCCCGGAACAACATATTTTTATGATAGTCCCGGCTCATATATGTTGGGAGTAATTGTTGAAAGAGTTACAGGGATGCCATTTTTGGAATATCTTAAAGAAAAGGCGTTAAAATACGCAGGCTTTTCAGAGGATTCATATGCACTGAAATGTCCGGGCGGAAATTCCTGGTCTGATTCAGGTGTAATGTGTACTTCAAGAGATTTACTTATATTTGCCCGATTTATAATGGATAAAGGATATATAGACGGTGTTAATTATTTAAACAGTGATTTTATCGAAGATGCGATTAAAAGACAAGTGGATAACGATTATGTTGAAAACGGACGCCACTTTAATGCACACGGTTATGGTTATCAGATTTGGAAAGCACCAAATGACGGTTTTGCATTTATAGGAATGGGAGACCAGTTTGCAATATGTGACCCAAAAACTGATTTTGTTTTCGTAATTAATTCAGATAATCAATTTACTCAAAATTCAAGAGCGTTGCTTTATCACGAGCTTTATAACTTTATTATTCCTGAATTTAAAGATGAAGCACTTTTGGAAGATAAAGAAGCGTATGATGAACTTTTGGAATATTCATCAACAAGAAAGCTTATGGCACTTTCGGGTGAAAAATATTCAAAGACGAAAGAAAAAATCAACAATGCTACATATAACCTTGATAAAAACCCGATGAATATTGAATTTGTAAGATTTAACTTTGAAGGTGAAAATGGAACTCTTACATATAAAAACCTTCAGGGTGAGAAAAAGCTTTATTTTAAAATGTGTGAAAATGAATTTTTCAAATTCCCTGAAAGTAATTACTCGGATATGATAGGAACCTTCGAAGAACCGGGCAATATGTATGACTGCGCCTGTTCGGGAGCTTGGACTGAAGAAAGTAAGCTTAAATTAAAAGTTCAGATTATAGATAAATATTTCGGAACTATTTGTATGACTTTTGGATTTAAGGATGACAGGGTATGTATTTATATGGTAAAAAATGCAGAAGCCTTTTTGAATGAATATCAAGGTTATGCAACAGGAACAAAAATATAGGAGGAAAATTACAATGACAGAAAAAATTATACAGTTTGGTGAAGGCGGATTTTTAAGAGGTTTTGCCGATTGGATGATACAGAAAATGAACGACAAGGGACTTTCAGATATCGGAGTAGTTGTTGTTCAACCTATCGAAAAAGGCATGTGCGATATGTTAAGTGCACAAAACTGCACTTATACCCATATTATAAGAGGTGTTGAGGGCGTTGAAAATACTGTTGTAAACTGTATTACACGCTGCGTAAAGCCTTATGAAGATTATGAAAGCTATCTTGCACTTGCTGAAAATAAAGATTTTAAATATGTAATTTCAAACACAACAGAATCAGGAATAGCATACCGAGAGGGTGATAAGCTCACCGATACTCCGCCTGTTTCTTTTCCGGCGAAGGTTACTGCGCTTTTATATAAAAGATTTCAACTCGGGCTTCCCGGTTTTGTATTTCTTCCGTGTGAGCTTATTGATAAAAACGCTTCAAAGCTTCGCGAAATTATTTTAAAATATGCAGAAGAATGGAAGCTTGGGGAAGAATTTATTGCTTGGGTAAAAAATGAAAACTCATTCTGTAATACACTTGTTGACAGAATAAACACAGGATACCCCAAAGACGAAAAAATCGAACTTGGCTATACTGATAATATGATTAATACTTCCGAGTATTTTCACCTGTGGGTTATCGAAGGCAAAAAAGAAGATTTCGATGATTTGCCTTTTTCAAAAGCCGGACTTAATGTTATAATCTGCAATAGCATGGAAATGTACAGAACAAGAAAGGTGCGTATTTTAAACGGTGCGCATACATCTTTAGTTCCTTATGCACTTTTATCCGGTTTTGATACTGTAAAAAGCTGTGTTGATGACGAAAAAATGCTTGGGCATATAAGAAAGTGTGTGTTTGATGAAATTATTCCTACACTTGATTTGCCCAAAAACGAGCTTACTGAGTATGCAGAAAATGTAATCGAACGCTTTAAAAACCCTTATATCAAACACTATCTTGCATCAATTTCACTTAACTCTGTAAGTAAATTCAAAGTAAGAGTTCTTCCTTCGATTTTAGAATATATAAAACGCTTTGATAAAATGCCGGAAACACTTTTGTTTTCTTTTGCTATGCTTATAAAGTTTTATAAAGAGGGAACACCGGATGACGATAAAGAAGTTATGGAATTTATGAAAAACAAAGATCTTTTGGAAATACTTTCAAACAAATCTTTCTGGGATACTGACCTTAGTTTCTTGTATAATGAAGTGGTGAAACATTTATAAGAAAGGGGAAAATTAATGAAAGCTTTACTTATGGGGGATGTTTGTCCTACAATGGCAACAAATCCGCTTTTTAATAAAAAAGATATAAATGCGTTATTTTCTGATGCAGTAACACTTTTTAAGGGGAATGATGTAAATATTGTAAATCTTGAATGTGCTATTACCGAAAGTGAAAAAAGCATATTAAAATTCGGTCCACCTTTAAAAGCTTGTAAAAATACAGCATATACTTTAAAAGAACTTGGTGTCAATTATTGTGGATTGAGTAACAATCATATTTTTGATTATGGAATTAAAGGTGTTATTGATACAATTGATGCACTTGAAAAAGCAGGCATTACACATACAGGCTTTGGAGAAAATTATGAAGCTTCAAGAAAAAATTTAGTTATTGAGAAAAATGGCGAAAAGCTTTGTATAATTACAGTATGTGAACACGAATATTCCTACGCACTTCCTAACCGTATGGGTTCAAGACCTTTTGATGAATATGATACAATAGAGGATGTAAGAAATGCAAAAGCTCAATGCGACAGGGTTATTGTGATGTATCATGGTGGTAAGGAACAGTGCAGATACCCATCACCAAGACTTCGCAGACTTTGTCACGCTCTTGCAAAAAACGGTGCTGATGTAGTACTTTGTCAGCATAGTCATTGTATAGGTTGCTATGAAGAAATCAATGGTTGTCATATACTCTATGGACAAGGGAATTTTCATTTCAACAAGGCAGAGTTTTTATCGCCGGCATTGTCAGAATATTGGAATACTTCTCTTGCAGTAAAATATGATACGAAAGATAGTAAAATCAACTTTGTTCCGCTTATTGTCAAAGATGTGTCTGTAGAAATTGCCAAAGGTGATGAAGCAAAAGAAATTATGGATTCATTTAATAATCGTTGCGAAGAACTTAAAAATGGTAGTTGGAAAGAGAGTTGGAATGAATTTTGTATTTCAGAAAAAGAAAAGTATATGAATTGTATAAAATATGCTGCAACCCAAAATTCAACATATGAAGATAATCACAGATTTGCCCATTTTCTTGATTGTGAAGCACATTGTGATGTTTTGAGAGAACTTTTTCCAACTGCAAATATGACAAATGAAATCTAAAAAATATATTATTGTTTATTAGTTTGAATTTTAAAGAAAAGGAAATACATAAAATGAAATACATTGAAGAATACGGCATTTTTCCCGGCACATCAGAAATTCTTACAGAAAAAATTCAGTATGCGATTGATGAATGTGTAAAAAACGGGGAAGTGTTATGTTTTAAAAAAGGTATTTATAAAACAGGTACACTTAATTTTAAAAGCAATCTTAAATTATATCTCGAAAAAGATGCGATAATACTTGGCTCTGAAAATATGGAGGATTACCCTGACAACAATGCCTCTTTTGTTGACGGAGTTGACCAAAAAAGAGGAAAAACCCTTATTTTATGTTATGAAGCCGAAAATATCGAAGTAAGCGGAGAAGGGGAAATCTGCGGAAACGGAAAAGGCTTTGATGTTCCCACAAGACCGTTTCTTTTCAGAATAGTTTCTTCAAAGAATATCAACTTAGACGGAATAAGATTAACCGATTCTGCGGCTTGGGGACTTCATATAAATAAAAGCTCAGATATCAGTGTTAAAAATATTTATATCAACAGCCGTGTAAATGCTAATAACGACGGTATTGATATTGATTCTTCTTCAAATGTTTATATTGAAAACTGCGATATTACATCGGGTGATGATGCTGTTTGCATAAAGGCAACTTCTGATTTACCTTCGTGTCATATTACTGTCAAAAACTGTAAGATGTCAAGCGGATGGGCAGGCTTTAAGATTGGTACAGAGACTGTCGGAGATATTTTTGATATAAAGGTTACAGATTGTTTTATGTACGATGTAAAAGGCGGCGGAATAAAATTTGTTCCTACCGACGGCTCAAATGTAAGCGATATTTATATTTCGGATATAAAAATGCAGAATTGTACCGGTCCTGTATTTATAGTACTTGGTGAACGCTTAAGAAAATATGCAGGTGTAGGCAGAGACACTTTCAGCACAATTAAAAATATTACAATAAAAAATATTGATGCTGATGTTTTAAGAGCGCCCGAAAGAGGAATTGCTTTCGGAGAAATATGGGGAAATTCAATCGGAGGAATTATAATTTCCGGAACAAAGAAAAATATGATTGAAAATCTCACACTTGAAAATATAAAAGCCTCACTTCCGGGCGGAGTGAAAGAATATGAGGAAAAAGAAGTTTCTTATATCGGAGATAAATATCCGGAGTTTCACAGAATGGATATCGTTCCTGCGAAAGGAATTTATATGCGTGATATAAATAATTTAACTTTAAAAAACATAAATCTTTCATTTAAAGAAAATGATGTAAGAGAACTTCTAAAATTTGAAAATGTTTCAGGTTTGATATCAGATTTATAAAAGGAGACAAAAAATGATAATACATAAACTTGACAATGTAGATGTTAATTTGGAGGACGGTCATAAGTATGCGCTTTGCGATATAAAATCGGGCGAAAATATTATTAAATACGGCAATCCAATCGGCCACGCTGTTTGCGATATCAAAAAAGGTGAGCATGTACATTCTCACAATGTAAAAACAAACTTAAGCGGTAATCTTCAATATACTTATGAACCGGAATTTACAGATATCCCAAAAATATCAACAGACAAGGCATTTTTCGGCTACATAAGAGAAAACGGCGATGTCGGAATAAGAAACGAAATATGGATTATAAATACCGTCGGCTGTGTTAATAAAATTTCAAAAAAACTCGCTCAGCTTACCGGTGCAATAGCTTATGAGCATCCTTTTGGTTGTTCACAGCTTGGAGATGACCAGACTAAAACTCAGCTCATTTTAAAAGGTCTTGTTAACCATCCGAATGCAGCAGGTGTATTGGTGCTAGGATTAGGTTGTGAAAATAACAACATTACAGAGTTCAAAAAAGTGCTTGGAAGCTGGAATGAAAAAAGGGTAAAGTTTCTTAATTGTCAGGATGTTTCCGATGAAATAGCTGAAGGCATAAATCTTATTAATGAACTAAAAGCTTACAGAGATACTTTTAAAAGAGTTCCCGTTCCGGTATCGGAATTAAAAATAGGATTAAAATGCGGAGGAAGCGACGGTTATTCGGGAATAACTGCAAACCCGCTTGTTGGAAGGCTTTCCGATAAAATAATTTCCTACGGCGGAAGTTGTGTTCTTACAGAAGTTCCGGAAATGTTCGGCGCTGAACATCTACTTATGAAAAGATGTGAAACAAAAGAGCTTTTTTTAAAAACTGTAAAACTTATAAATGATTTTAAAGATTATTTCACAAAGCATAATCAGGTTATTTACGAAAATCCTTCTCCGGGAAACAAAAAAGGTGGAATTACAACCTTAGAAGAAAAATCTCTCGGGTGCGTTCAGAAAGGCGGAATGAGCAGCGTTGTAGATGTTCTTGACTACGGCGATACACTCACAAAAAATGGTCTTTCACTTCTTAACGGACCCGGAAATGATATCGTTGCTATAACAAATCTTACTGCCGCAGGCGTGCATCTTATTCTTTTTACAACAGGCAGAGGAACACCTGTCGGAGCACCTGTTCCTACAGTGAAAATTTCTACAAATAAAACGCTTTTTGAAAATAAATCAAACTGGATTGACTTTGATGCTTCTCCTACACTTTCAGGCGAAGACCTCACAGATGAATTTTTAGATTATATTCTTTCTGTTGCATCAGGTGAAGAAACAAAAAATGAAATCTCTGATTACAGAGAAATATCAATTTTTAAAGACGGTATTGTTTTGTAAACCATAGAACAATTAATTTATTGCTTTTTTAAAATGTTTAAAAAAACTATTGACAAACTTATTCTTTTGTGTTATAATAACATCCGTTGCTGACGAAGCGGCGAAATTAAATATTTAAAAAAGCAATGCGCTGGTGTAGCTCAATTGGTAGAGCAGCTGATTTGTAATCAGCAGGTCGCGG
>CAZZPN010000061.1:0-6957 GCA_964655495.1 uncultured Oscillospiraceae bacterium | reverse complement strand
CATTTTCTGTTTATCCTTATAAAAATGATGTTGCGGAAAGTATAAGAATAAAAGTGTTTAAAGAAGCTCTGCAGGATTTAAGAGCGATGAAACTTTTAGAGCAATATAAAGGCAAAGATTATGTTATAAGTATAATCGAGAATGAAGCAAACTGTGAAATTAAATTCGATAGCTTTCCGTATTTCGGAGATTATGTTCTTAATTATCGTGAAAGAATAAATGAAGAATTGAAGGGAGTTTTATAAAATGTACGGAAAATTTATAAAAGATACAGCAGGCTATGAAATAAATACATTGAATTTGCCTGTCAGTTGGGAATACATATACGAAAACAGAGATATTCTCTTAAAGGTTGACCAGTTTGGTCCTATCTATGCACAGGCACACCCACCGGGCGATGTTATGATTTTCAAGCGTGAAACTCACGAGAAATATTCCCCTTGGGTTATTCATATAAATGATAAATTTACAAACTTTTTCAGACCAAATAAATTAGAAGTTGACAAAGAGCCTGAAAATGTAAAAATAACATATCTTCCCGAATGTGCAACCTATGCATTTACTTATGATAATTTAGAAGTGTCAACGGAATTCATTATACCTAAAAAAGGTACAACAATCGCAATGCGTTTTAAGGTTAAAAATTTGGGAGATAAAAGAACTGTTTCAATAAAACCGCACCTTGTTCCATACTTAAATGAAGCACAAATGGCACCATGGGACAAACCGGAATGGTATTTGGACAGCAGTTGCAACAAAAAAGATAATTTAGTTTTCACAACTAAGCTACTCAGTGCAGATGCAAAATCTGAAAAAAGAAGATGTTCATATTTTTCTACGACTTTGGAAAATCTGCAAGCTCACGAATTAAGTTTGGAAAAATATATAGGACAGGGAGATTTGCAAATTCCGCAGTATACATATACAAATGACGAAAGAATTTATGCTTATCCGCCTGTATATGCAACTTCTTATAATTGGGAATTAGATAAAAAAGAAGAAAAAACACTTATTCAGATTTTATCATTGGAAAACGAAATTGAAAGTATAGATTTTGATGCGGTAAAAGCTGAAAGAAAAGAAGTATTTAATGAATTATTCTCTAAAAACAGAATAAAAACAAATGACGAAGAATTTGATTACTATGTAAATTATTGGTTACCGCTTCAAATGAATTGGGTTGCATCTTTAGACAGAGGCTGGCCTACGGGAATGAGAGGCTCAAGAGATTCCGCGCAGGATTATGCCGCACTCTTATATTCCGACACAAAAAATCCGAAAGATATAATTTTAACAATGATGGAATGTCAGAGAAGCGATGGTTGGTTCCCAAGACAATATTCTGCAAAAGGAAAACACGGAAAGCATGACCTTCGTACCCATGTTGATGGCGGTGCATTCTTCGT
Organism: uncultured Oscillospiraceae bacterium; assembly: GCA_964655495.1. Classification (GTDB taxonomy): domain Bacteria; phylum Bacillota; class Clostridia; order UMGS1840; family UMGS1840; genus UMGS1840. The sequence goes on along the minus strand of CAZZPN010000061.1, from coordinate 5,551 downwards.
TGAGTTTGTATGGAAATATTTAGCTCATACGCATGATTTTGAAATTTTAAATGAACAGATTGAATGGCTTGATAAAGATGAAAAATCCTCTGCATTAGAACATTTAATAACTGCCACAGAATATTATATAAAACCTGAAAATATAGGTGAACATGGCTTATGCAAAATTCGTGGCGGTGATTGGCTTGACGCAGTTAATACAGCAGGCTTGGAGGGCAGAGGCGAATCTGTTACCGTAAGTGAGCAAACAGTTATGTCAATGGAATATCTGACGGATATTTTAAGAAAGCTTGGCAAAGATACGGATAAATACTTAAAAGAAGCTAAGAATTTAAAAGAAAACATAAATAAATATGCATTTAATAATTCAGGCTATTATAACGGAGTATTCAACGATAACGGAGAGTGGATATTCTCAGATAATGATCCTGACGGTAAATCCAGAATGTATGGTGTATCTAACTATTATGCAATAATTTCGGGCGTTGCAGATAAAGAAAAAACAAAATCTATTTTAGAAAACGCAGAAAAACTGAAATGCGATAAAGGCTACAGACTTTTCTATCCCTGCTTGGGTGAAACACCGATTGATAAAGTCGGTAGAGTAGCGAGCGGAGATGTACCGCCGTATATGGGCGAAAACGGAAATGTATACAATCACGGCTCACAAGGCTTCTTTGCAAGAGCTTTATCCGTTGCAGGTGAGGGAGACAAGCTTTTTGAAATGCTTAAATGGATAATGCCTTATGACCAGACCAAACACCCAACTGAAATAGCCTTTACACCACCTTATGCAATAATTAACTGCTGGCAGGAGCTTCCTGAATTTAACCACAGAGGCTTAATGTGCTTCTTAACAGGAAGCGTTGCAATGGCAATGCGTGGCGCTTACGAATGGATGCTTGGAATTAAGCCAACTCTTGACGGACTTGAAATAAAGCCTTGTTTACCGAAATTTATGACTAATATTGAAGTAGAATTTGAATATTTGGGAGAAAAGAAGAAAATTAAAATTGTAAACGGAAAAGTGAAAATATCAGAAAAATAAACTCAATATAATAGGGTATTTTATGTATCAGAAAGGTAAAAGAGAATATGAGATTTTACGAAAATCCAAAGTTTTTGCAAGAAAACAGATTGCCTCAGAGAAGCTACTATATTCCGAAAAACGAGGGCGCATATATGCTTCTTAACGGTGAATGGAATTTTAAATACTTTGAATATGATGATGAATATGAAAAAAATATAACAACTTGGGATAAAATTTCCGTTCCGTCATGTTGGCAATTATACGGTTACGATAACCCGAATTACACAAATGTAAATTATCCTTATCCCGTTGATCCACCGTATGTTCCTGATGAAAATCCGATGGGTGTTTATGAAAGAGAATTTGAAATAAAAGATACTTCTAAAAAGACATATATAGTTTTTGAAGGTGTTTCTTCTAATATTGAGTTATACATAAATGAAAAATATGTGGGATATTCTCAGGGGAGCCATTTGCAGAGTGAATTTGATATTTCCGATTTTGTTAATAACGGAACAAATGTTATAAGAGTATTGGTAAGAAAATGGTGTTGTTCTTCTTATCTTGAAGACCAGGACTTTTTTAGATTTAACGGTATTTTCAGAGATGTTTATATCCTTTCGAGACCTGTTGGTCATATAAAAGATATAAAAGTAAAAACAAACGGAAATATAGTTAATATAGACTTTGAGGGAAAAGCAGAGGTTAGCTTACTCGGTGAAACAAAAAATGCTGAAAACAGCGTTTCATTTGAAGTTGAAAATCCAAAACTTTGGAATGCTGAAAAACCATATCTTTATACGCTTACTTTTAAATACGAAGAAGAAATCATAGAAATGAAATTCGGGTTTAAAACAGTTGAAATTTCGGAAAAAAGCGAACTTTTAATGAACGGTGTTGCAGTTAAATTAAAAGGTGTAAATCATCACGATACAGATGCTTTTAAGGGCTGGTATCAGACTGATGAGGATATGAGAAATGACCTTCTTGCAATGAAAAAATTAAATATAAATACTGTAAGGACATCACACTATCCGCCACCACCAAAGTTTATGGATATGTGTGACGAAATGGGATTTTATGTTGTTCTGGAAACTGACCTTGAAACTCACGGTTTTTGCATAAGAAATACTGGTTATACCTATGATGAAAAAGATAATTCTGAATGGATTTGTAATCAAAAAGAATGGGAAGAAGCGTATGTTGAAAGAATGGCAAGAACTTACGAGAGAGATAAAAACAGCGTTTCTGTCATTATGTGGTCAACGGGTAACGAAAGCGGTCATGGTCTTAACCATATGAAAATGATTGAATATTTGAGAAAACAGGATGAAAAGCTTCTTGTTCATTGCGAGGACGCTTCAAGACAAGGCTATGAATCAAACGCAGATGTATATTCAATTATGTATCCGGCTATTTATTTGCAACCCGATTGGGAAAATTCCAAAACGAAAGTTATTTATTCCGATACCCGTTCACTTGAGGGATATGATAAAAATAATAAATGCACATTACCGTACTTTATGTGCGAGTATGCACATGCAATGGGCAATGGTCCGGGCAGTGTAAAAGATTATTGGGATTATGTTTATGAACATCCGCATATGATTGGCGGATGCGTATGGGAATGGGCAGATCATACTGTGATAAAAGATGGTGTTCCGCTTTATGGCGGAGACTTTGACGAAAAAACTCATGATCATAATTTCTGCTGTGACGGTATGGTATTTTATGACAGAAGCTTTAAAGCTGGTTCATATGAAATAAAGGCTTGCTATCAGGGGCTTGAAACATCGCTTGACAGTTATAAGCTTAAATTTATTAACAGATATGATTTCACTAACTTAAAAGAATATGAAATAAATCTTACCGTTAAATGTGATGGTGAAATCATAAAAACAAAAAAGATTGAGCTTGACCTTGAGCCACACTGTGAAACAGTTATAGATATAAAAGATATGTGTGTGGATTTAAAGAAATGTGAGTTAGGTGCATTTATCAATGTAACGATGTATGATAAAACGGGTTACGAAATTGCATTAAATCAGCATAAGCTTCTGATTGAAGAAAAAGCAGACATTTTATCGACAGATAAATATTGCACACTTATTGAAAAAGATAATGTAATTATTGCCGAAAACAAGAACTTCAAGTATACAGTTTCAAAAAGATACGGAAACTTTATAAGCATAATAAAAGATGGCAAGGAACAGCTTTTGGATAAGGTTTCGCTTACCGTATGGAGAGCACCGACAGACAACGATAGAGTTATCCGCAAAACCTGGGAGGTTTCTGATGCAGATAATCAGTCAGGTCTTAATTTCAATGAAACCTTCAATAAGGTATACAGCTGCGAAATAAAAGACGGAAAAATTGTTGTAAGTGCTTCTTTAGCAGGTATTTCAAGAGTAAAATTCCTCGATTATACGCAGGAAATTGAAATATTTGAAGATGGGAATATAAAATTTTCATTAAAGGCAAAATATCTGCACGATCTTACATATCTTCCAAGATTGGGATATGAATTCAAAACGCCTTATGAAAACGAAAACTTCAGATATTTTGGTATGGGCGATATGGAAAATTATATTGACCTTAACCACCATACAAGAATTGACTGGTATGAAAGCAATGCTGACAGAGAATATGTGAACTATATCCGTCCGCAGGAGCATGGAAACCACACAAAAACAAAAATTCTTGATATTAAAAACGGTCTAAAATTTATGACAGAAAAAGAATTTGAGTTTAATGTTTCCCATTACAATAGCTATAATCTTGATAAAGCAAAGCACATAGATAAGCTGATAAAAGATAATGCAACAAATATAAGAATTGACTATAAGGTTTCAGGTATCGGTTCAGGTTCGTGCGGACCTAAACTTGCAGAAAAATACCAGCTTAAAAATGAAGATATTGATTTTTCATTCTATATTATAAAATAATCGGAGAAAAAATTATGAACAGATATGAACAAACAAAAGAACTTTATTCAAAAATAGGTGTAGATACAGATAAAGCGATTGAAACATTAAAAACCATACCTGTTTCACTTCATTGCTGGCAGGGTGATGATGTTACGGGCTTTGACCATGACGGTCCTTTAACAGGCGGAATACAGACAACAGGAAACTACCCAGGAAAAGCAAGAAATTATAAAGAGCTTATGGCTGATATGGATAAGGTTATTTCTTTATGTCCCGGCAAAGTAAAATTAAATATTCACGCTTGTTATGCAATTTTTGAGGACAGCGAATTTGTTGATAGGGATAAATTAGAATCCAAGCATTTTTCAAAATGGGTAGAATTTGCAAAAGAAAGAAATATGGGAATAGATTTTAACCCTACTTTCTTCTCACACGAAAAAGTTAAAGACGGACTTACTCTTTCAAGCCCTGATAAAGAAACAAGAGATTTCTGGATTGAGCATGGTAAGGCTTGTATAAGAATATCCGAATATTTTGCGCGTGAAACAGGTATTCCTTGTGTTATGAATATCTGGAAAGGTGATGGCTTTAAGGATATTCCTGCAGACAGAATGGAGCCGAGAACAAGATATAAAGAATCAATCGAAGCTATTTTATCTGAGCCTTATGATAAAAACCTTGTTAAGCCTTGCGTTGAATCAAAGGTTTTTGGGATAGGTGTTGAATCATATACAACAGGAAGTGCAGAATTTTCACTTTCTTTTGCGGCAACACATGAAGGTTGTCTTCCCTTAATGGATAATGGACATTACCACCCGACAGAATTTGTTTCAGATAAAATCCCTGCGTTACTCGCATTTTTCCCTGAAATTGCATTACATATAACAAGACCTGTTCGTTGGGATAGTGACCATGTTGTTTTATTTGATGATGAAACAAAGGAAATGGCAAAAGAAATAGTGAGAAACAATGCAATGAACAGAGTTTATATGGCGCTTGACTATTTTGATGCATCTATAAACAGAATTTCAGCTTGGGTAACAGGCTTCAGAAGCTGGCAGAAAGCACTTTTGTTTGCTCTTTGTACTCCAAATGAAGAATTAAAAAAACTTCAGGATAAAGCAGATTTTTCACGTCTTATGATAATGCAGGAAAAATTAAAAACAATGCCGTTTTCAGATGTTTGGGAAAAATATTGTGAAGTGTGCGGAGTGGAAGCTGACGAAGAAAAATGGTATGCAGAAGTAGAAAAATACGAGAAAGAAGTTCTATTTAAAAGAAATTAATCGGAGTTTTTAAGGTGGGATAATATGCCAAAAGTATTAACATTATTGCTTGTGTGAGATAGAAGAAGATATCGAAATGTCTGTCAACATTGAAAAACTAAATTCAACTTTTATAAAAGCGTTAACAAAAAATATTAAATATAAATAATAAAGGAGAACGGAAAAATGATTTATAAAAAAATAAGCGGATTTTCAGATGAAATTTCTGAAATTATTGATGAACAGTTTGAAGCACTTAAAAAACTTGAAATAGGATATTTTGAGCCGAGAGGTGTGGACGGAAAGAATATCTCTGCGCTTTCGGAAGA
>CAZZPN010000060.1:0-6992 GCA_964655495.1 uncultured Oscillospiraceae bacterium | reverse complement strand
CACATTTTTTTGGTTGTTGCATCTTTTTTTGTAACATATCTATTTTAACATAACAACAGATAAAATAAGAGGCCGTAGCAAAGCCAATATTTATTTAGGTTGATTTTAGTAATTACAGGTGTAGGGAACGGATAAATCCGTTCCCTACATAATTTCTGAGTATAATATTATTTTGTCTGCTCGTTGATAGATTTTAAAATTTTCATAGAGTTGTTTTCGCTGTTTGCAAAAAATTCGCATAAGTTTTCATATTCTTTATATAGTTCAGAATAAATTTCAGTATTTTTTCTATTTGGTGTGTATGAAATTTTACTTACTTTTTTCATATTCTCTGAAGCTTTAACGAGTGAAGAATAGGCGTATTCATTTACTGCTCCGAGTACAGCACTTCCGTGTGCGCAAGCCTGACTTGTTGCTGACAAAAAAATTTCTTTATTTAAAACATCAGCATAAATCTGCATAAGAAGCTCGTCTTTTTCAGCAATCCCTCCGGCAGCAAAAATTTTATTTATTTTTATACCGTTTTTTTCATAAATATCTACAATTTTTTTTGTACCGTAGGCAGTAGCTTCAATTAATGCTCTGTAAATCTGTTCGGGGGTGGTGTTTATATTTAAGCCTAAAAGCATTCCGCTTAAATCGCTGTTGTCATAAGGAGTACGGTTGCCGTTAAACCAATCAAGCGCTAAAACTCCGTTTGCACCCGGAGAAAGCACAGAGGCTTTTTGCCGCAGGTATTTGTGGATATTCATTTCTTTTATTTTTGCATCTTCATAATAAGATGCAGGAACACAGTTTTTTATAAACCAGTCAAAGCTGTCGCCTACACACGCCTGACCTGCCTCAAAGGCATAAAGTCCGTCTATGATGCCATCTTTTACATAGCCTGAAATACCGGGAATGAAATTTTCTTTTTCACTTAAGAGAATGTGGCAGGCAGATGTTCCTATTATCATTAAAAGCTCACCCGAATGTGTAATTCCCAAAGTAGGAAGTGCCGCGTGAGCATCAATAAATGCAGGTGCAACGGGAGTGCCTTCTTTAAGTCCCGTTATTTTAGCGATTTCTTTTGTAATATAGCCTGCAGTTTCGGAAAGCTTAATTACATTATCTGAAATTTTACTTCCGACAATGTTTTCTAATCTTGGATTAAGCTCTTTTAAAAATTCTTTGTCGGGATATCCTGTTTCATTGTCCCAAATTGCTTTAAAACCCGTTGTGCAGACGGAATGTGTTTCTTTCCCTGTAAGAACCCATACAATCCAGTCGCCTGCTTCTATAAATCTGAAGGTGCTGTCATAGACCTCCGGGCTTTCCTTTAATATCTGCAAAACTTTAGGGAAAAACCATTCGCATGAAATAGTTCCGCCGTATTTTTTCAGCCAGGGAGCGTTTGTTTTTTTGGCAAGAGTATTGATTTCTTCTGCCTCTCTTTGCGCCGCATGATGCTTCCACAGCTTTACATAAGCGTGAGGAGTATTTTTGAATTTTTCTGTAAAGCAAAGAGGCGTTCCGTCCTTTTGGACAGGTAAAATTGTAGATGCTGTAAAGTCAATACCTACACCCACAATATCGTCGGAATTTATTTTTGATTTTTCCATACAGTCTTTTATAACAAAAAACATTGAATCAAGGTAATCCTGCGGATGCTGCAGAGCATAATCTGCCGGAAGGGGAGAGTTATCTATGAATTTTTCCGATATAACACCGTGCGGATATTCGCAAACTGATGAGGAGATTTCTTCACCGTTTGCAATATCAACGATAATCGCCCGTACCGACAGCGTTCCGAAATCAATGCCTAAAGAATATTTTTTCATATGTTAGTACCTTTCTCTTTTTGGAAAACTCAGATATTATGCCATTGTGTCAAAAGGTCTTTCAGATGGTCTTCATAGGATAACTTTATAAAATTAAGCTTGTAGTCAGTATATTCTGCTGTCGTAACCGAGCAATTAGATACTATTGATGCTTTTTCCAGTTCTTCAAGCGGACAATCGCTCCACGCAGCTTGCATCGCTCTTATCACACCGCCGTGTGTTCCGATAACAACAGTTTTGCCTTCATTTTCTTTCGCTATTTCCTCTATTGCTTTTTTTGAACGGGCAATAACATCAAAATAAGTTTCACCGCCGTCAAAGTCGGTAATCCCATGATTATTCATGTACATATCATAGCTTTTTGGAAATTCTTTTTTTATTTCTTCAAGATTTTTCCCTTCCCATAAGCCCACATCGATTTCACTCAAAGCTTTCATTCTGTTAACCTTTAAGTTAAAAGCATCAGCTATGGGTTTTACCGTATCGTATGCACGGGATAAATCACTTGAATATACAGCATCAATTTTAAAATTTTTAAGTATATATTCTGCTGTAACGCTGGCTTGTTTATATCCGATTTCATCAAGAGGGGCATTAGTTGTTCCTGCAAATCTTCCTGTTTTATTTGCAGAACTGTAACCATGCCTTATTATAATAAATCTTACCATTTTATATGCTCCGTTTGTAATTTTTATAAAAAAATTATTAAAAATCTAAAACTCTGTCTTCTCCTGCACCAAAGCGGAAAAGATAGATTTTTTTGTCTTCTTTCTTAACAACAACAGCATCCCATAAATCCTGTTCGAGCGTGCCGAGTGTTCTGCCTTTTGCAAGCTGATTTCCCATAACGGAGAAATTTATGCCGCCAAGACGGAAGCTTTCGTCAACACCGTATCCGCCGCCAAAATGGCATAAAACATTGGCGCCCTCTTTTTTTGCACCCTGAAGAATTGCAAGGACTGCTTCTGTGGAGTTACCCTTGTAAATGTAAGGGTGTGAGCCTGTTTCAAAACGGGACATTGGTATTTTATGAGAAAACACAATAACATCTTTTCCAACACAATTTTTCAGCGCCACAGTTTTTAACCATTTTACCTGAGCTGCATCAAAGCCTACATATTTCTGAAAAAATTCTATCTCTGTGTCGTGCTGATAATGATAAGCACAGAGAAAAATAAGGCGGGTATTTTTATCTGGTATATCAACATAAAAGTAAGGCTTGCTACAAGGTCTTGATACATTTTCATAACTATCGATAAATTTTGTTGCATCACACCACGCTTCGTCGGTCATAATTCCGAGTGCCAACTGACCTAAATAGCGTTCATCTCGCCAACCGTCATTTTGTCCGGGTGTTGTGAACAAAATGCCGCTTTTAGAAGCGTTTCTATACATATCAAGTTCATCACGCATAACTTCCATTGAGGGCCTTTTTGGATTGTTGCCGATAATTATATTTCCAAGATGACATACAAAGTCAAAGTGAACTTTTTCGTCAACTGCCCGTATGTTTGCGCAAGTCTGCTCACCCTCATCAGAAATCCAGGAGTCAGTGAGCATAGCAAAGCACAAATCTTCATCGCTTTTTATTTTTAAAATATTATCAGTAGTTTTAAGTATTTCAGTTTGAAAAAAATCCATTTTTTAAACCCTCCCATCAGTACGAAATTTCTCTGTCTTTTCCTGCTCCGAAGCGGAAAAAACGGAGCTTCTGTTCATCGGTATCCACGCACACGGCGTCCCATAAATCTTCTGTCTCGGTGTTTAATGTTCTGTCGGGATAATAGCCGCCTTCGGGCATATCCCATAAAGTCGGAACATAAGCAGTTTCCGATGCAACGAATACTAAATTAATACCGTCGGCACAGAAAGTCATATCTCCGTGATAGTGTCCGACAAGCCATGCAGCAAATCTAAAACCGTTTTTTTTCATTTTGTCTCTTATGGCATCCATCATAGCATTTCCGTTATAGATGGTGTTTTCTTCGGCATAGTTTTCGTTGAATACATTGGTTGGTGAATCGTGGGCAAAGGAGATAACTGTCCATCCCTCACCTAAATTAAGAGCCTCGTTTTTGAACCACTCAAGCTGTGCGTCATCATATCCGCTTTTTGCTCCGCTTACCATATCGCCGTTTATCTCAGTGTAGAAAAATGAGTTCAGCGCGATTAATCTGATTTTTTTCTCGGGGTAGTCCACATAAAAATAGGGCCTACCTTCAGGTCTTGAAACATTAGGAATTGCTTCAAGATATTGTGTTGCTTCAAACCAGTCTGTATCAAGGCGAACAGCCGTAACCTCTTTTACAAAATCCTTAAAGCCGTCATGGTTTCCTCTGGCAGGGAAGAAGTGACCGTTTGGGCTACAGTCGCAAAACATATCTATTTCTTTTTTTAGGATTTTTTTCAAGACTTTTCGGGGAAAGCCGTCACACATAATATCACCTAAATGAAGAACGCAGGAAAGGTGTGCTTCATCGCTTAATTCCCGTATATTATCGCAAGTATCTTGTGCGCTGTTATCAAGATGTGAATCAGCAACAACTGCAAAAAAGAATTTGTCGCCACATTCTTTTAGTTTATGTAAAGTGTCTTTAAAAGTTTGTGTGTAGCAGGGTTTCATCATTATTTGCCTCACTTTCTTTTTAATTGTAAGATAATACTTCTTTTGTAATTTTATGATATTATATCATAAAGTGCAGAAGTTGGCAAGACTTTTTCATTAAAAAAATTTTTAAAAATGCCCGCCTCTGACAAAAGAGACGAGCATATAATTTATTAAGTTTATATTATCGGTGCAGATATGAAAAATTAAAGATATTTACTCAAAGTAAATTCAGCCAATCTTATATGTTCACGCTCTACAGTGTATGACATAGCAAGTTCGCCATTTTTAAAATATTGAACAAATGGATAGAAACAGCTTGACTGCATTTTTGCCTGCAGCACAACCTCACTTTTTGCTATATTTTCGGTATTAATTTTTATAATGCCGATGTGGTGTCTGTTGACAGGCGCATGGAAAAGATATAATTCGCCATTATAAATAATGAAATCTCCTCTTGACTGGCAATCTTCAATTTCAACAGGTGTTTCCCAAGTGTTGTTCTTTATGTCATATGCCGTTAAAAATCCACACTTATTTTCAAATTGCTGTCTTACAAAATAATACACCTTATCGTTTAAAACATAAGTAGCATTTTCCCACATTGAATCATTAATAAAATCAGGTTGAGAAACATATTCCCATGTAATTAAGTCTTTGCTTTTTATGATAGCCGTAAAATCACCGCTGTATGTACCTGAATAATAGTATGTTTCTTCATTTTCTACTCTACTTGACAATTTTTGCATAATTCCGATATCAGAAAACATTTTTTTGCAGGGAATACCGTTTTCTGCTAATGCACTTCTTATTCCGCTTGCGGAGAAGTCATTTGTAATATTTCCGACTTTAAAACGATTTACTCTGATTTCTCCGAGCTTTTTTTGTGAAACACAGAACGGGCAGTAAAAACGGTAATAGTTTTCTTCTGTGCGTGCTGTCCATAAAACATAAATTGTGTCATCATCTTTTTGCATAAGTATTGTATCATATACCATATCGATTGTTTTGCCGTCAACCGTGTCTCCAATCGTCTGCAAATCAATGAAGGTTTTGTTTTTTATGTCGTTAATTGGTGCATATACCAATCTTGCTGTCTGAAACTCCGGATTTTCATCAGGATTTTTTTCATTTGCATAGTATGACATATACACCATATCATCTATTACAATAAAAGTTGATACATGCACCATTTTATCGCCCTCTTTTTCAAAGTCAGAAACGAAACGGTCAGTAATCTCCTGCGCAAAAGCATTCCCTTTTTTAATCGCATCATCCGAAGCCTCTGCAGTTATTGTGCGTGCGACATTTTCAATCGGTGCACCGGGGGTTATTATAAGTTCCTTATCAGTTTTGAAATCTTCAGAAAATACTTTTTCGCCGACTTTGTCCGAAAGCAAAGAGGTTTTCAGTGCTATATTTTCTCCGTTCAGATTGGAAGAAAGCACGCCAAGAAAATCATAATACTGGGTATCAATAATAATTTCCTCCGGCAATTCCACTTCCGTTTCGTAGTTCGCAAGATAATTATCTGCCATTGTGGTAAATACTTCCATGTCAAAATCTCTCAAGCTGAAGCTGAAACTACCGTCCATGATATCCTTACTATCCACATGTTTAAACGAAATAGAAACATTAACCGCACAATCTGTATTGGAATACTCCATTCCTTTTTCATTGGTACAGATATCTGTTCTTTTACTCTGCTTAAAGCATGTCGAATAGATAAACCGAGGATACTTCTCACAGATATAGTTCATACACTCTTTGGCAATGTCCATCAGTTCTTTATCCGTCACCTGACGCTCTGTTTTATCACGACTCCTTTTTCCTGTTTCCAGTTCAAACGGATACGGACGCGGACGCTCCTTTAAATTCTCTTCTGCAAGAGCAAAACCCTCTTCCTCACTGATTTCGCCTTCCTGATAATGAATTCCTACAAATCCGTCCCGATGAACACGGAAGGATGTAGATATTGTACTGCTTCTATGAAAAGAAAGCAGCTTATTTTCTTCGTATTCAATTTGAGAACTTAACCACTCACATATATATTTTTCTCTCATATGCCCTCCTGTTATCTAGTTTACCGTCAGTTTCTTTACCCTGATGCTTGGTCCACCTGCAGAAACGTTTGCTCCCTGTCCGTTCTTTCCACAGGTATAAGTATCAAACAGTTCAAAATCGTTTCCTACCGCATCAATATCAAACAAGGTTTCAAACACACTCCCCGTCAATACGTTGATTTTTAGAGGTTCACACAGTTTTCCGTCACGAATCCGATAAGAAATAGAAGGTTTCATGGTAAAGGTCGCCTGTCCGGTACCAGAATCTACCATATATACATAAATTCCATCTTTCACTTCCTTTATCATCTGCTCCGGATCATCCTTGCCCGCAGCCATATATGTGTTAGTCATTCGAACCACAGGAAAACATTTAAAATTTTGCGCCCTGCAATTACCGGTGAGTTCTTCCTTTAACGCAACTGCTGATTTCGCATTGTGTAGTCTTCCGGTCAGAATTCCGTCCTTCATCAGCCAGACTTCACCTGCCTTGGTTCCCTCATC
>CAZZPN010000059.1:0-7018 GCA_964655495.1 uncultured Oscillospiraceae bacterium | reverse complement strand
ATGCAGCCGCCGAGGTTATAATTTCAACGATGTCTCCGTTATTAAGCGGAGTATCAATCGTCGTCATTCTGCCGTTTACTTTAGCGCCAACCATTCTCCAGCCTACCGCACTATGTATCATAAACGCGAAATCTATCGGTGTTGAGCCGCTAGGTAAACTGTAAACATCGCCTTTCGGAGAGAACACAAAAACCTCATCGGAAAACAAATCTATTTTAATATGACTTATATATTCACTTGGATTTGAAAAATCTTTTTCAGTTTCCAAAAGCTGACGCACCCATTGGAATTTATCACCGTTATTCTTTACATTGGAGCCGCCTTCTTTATATTTCCAATGAGCCGCGATGCCGTATTCGGCTGTTCTGTGCATATCCCAGGTACGAATCTGAATTTCAAAAGGCGTTCCTGCATTACTCATAAGGGTAGTATGCAAAGATTGATACATATTTTTCTTCGGCATACTTATATAATCCTTGAATCTTCCCGGAATAGGCTTATAAAGCTCGTGAACATATCCTAAAACGGTATAACATTCTGCGATAGTTCCCACTATAATTCGTATAGCAAATAAATCGTATATTTCATCTATACTTATGTTCTTTGAATAAAGTTTCTTATATATGCTGTAAAAATGCTTCGGCCTACCTTCAATATGACTTTGTATGCCGCAGTCATTAAGCTTATTTGAAAGCTCATTTTTTATTTCTTCTACTATTTTTATTCGCTGTTCTCTTTTTTGTGCAATTCCGGAAGAAATTTCGTGATAGCCTATCGGGTCAAGATAGAAAAGCGAAGTATCCTCAAGCTCCCATTTAAAATTATTCATACCGAGTCTGTGGGCAATCGGAGCATATATTTCCATAGTTTCCAATGATTTTTCAAGCTGCTTATTTTCAGGCATACTCTTCATTGTACGCATATTATGGAGTCTGTCCGCAAGTTTTATAAGAATAACTCTTATGTCCTTTGCCATAGCCATGAACATTTTTCTTAAATTTTCGACCTGTTCTTCTTCCTTGGAGCTGAAATTAATTCTTCCAAGCTTTGTTACACCGTCAACAATATCAGCTATTTCAACGCCAAATTCATTTTTTATATCATCGTAGGAATGAGGAGTATCTTCTATAACATCGTGAAGGAGTGCAGCACAAATAGACTCATCATCCAAGAAAATTTCTGTGAGAATGAGTGCCACATTATAAGGATGAAGATAGTACGGTTCGCCGCTTTTTCTGAACTGCTCTTTATGAGATTCTTTTGCATATAAATATGCTTTTGTGATAAGCTTTTCGTTAGTCCTTAAATTGTAAGACTTTATCTTATCAAGTAATATTTTCAGTTCATCCACATCTCACGCCTCCTTCTCTTTTTATAAAACATAAAAAAGCCAAACACTTATAAGGGATGTCAAATTTTCATCGCCTTATGTTCAGCTTTATTATGCCGTTTTCTTTATAACCAATATAACATTAAACAAGTTTTATATCTTTGAGTCTTAATGCTGTATTTTTCTTATCACGGTATTCATTGGTATAAGGTGTAACAATAGCATTGACTGTATCACCGTCTCTAAGCATTCTTATTCCGCTGTTAGTACCCATACCAAAGCCGATAACCATAATTGAAAATCCTTTTTTCACAAATCTTAAGCGTATATGCTTATCATTTCCGAAATATGTCAGATTTTCAATTTTCACTTTTTCTATAAGGAAAAGCGGAACAGGGTTTCCCATACCGCACGGCTGGATAACTTCCAAAGTATCTGTAAGGTCAAGTGAAATGTCCTTCTCCGTAATTTTTCCGTCATAAACTATTTCCTCAACAAAGAATTTAGAGGAATAAGTTTCTTTAGCGAAAGCATTGATTTTTTCTCTTAATTTATCAATATTTTCTCTCTTTATTGCAAGACCTGCCGCAAGTTCATGTCCGCCGTATTTTGTTAAAATATCTTCGCAATAGGAAAGTGCAGCAAACATATTAAAGCCTGCAACTCCTCGACATGAGCCTTTCGCTTCGTCACCCTCAATCGAGATAAGAACACACGGTTTGCCATATTTTTCTGTTATTCTTGAAGCAACTATCCCAATAACACCGTGATGCCATTTATCACTTGCAAGTACAATAACTCTGTCAGTTTCATGAAGCTTGGCTTTTTCTATTTCACTACATGCCTCAACAAGAATTTCCTGCTCAATCATCTGTCTGCGGGTATTTTCTTCACAAAGCATACTCGCAAGACTTCTCGCTTCCTTCTCATCAGAGGTTGTAAAGAGTTTTACAGCATCAAGTGCATTTCCAAGTCTTCCGACAGCATTTATTCTCGGAGCAATAATAAAGCCCACATGAGAAGACTCAAGCTTTTTATTAGCTAAACCTGCCTCCTCAATCAAACATTTAAGTCCGATATTTCTCGGATTTTTAAGAAGCTCTAAACCTATCGAAACAAATATTCTGTTTTCATCAGTAAGAGAAACGATATCTGCAATAGTCCCTAAACACAACAAATCTCCGTATGTTTCAAGTAATTCTTTCGAGTTTTCTGTTCCATCAAGAGCTTCAATAAGCTTAAACGCAACACCTACTCCCGAAAGCTCCTTGAACGGATATTCGCAATCATCTCTTTTGGGGTTAATCACCGCATAAGCATCAGGAAGAATGTCTTTACATTTATGATGGTCTGTTATAACTACCGAAATTCCAAGAGAGGTTGCATAAGCTATATCCTCATAAGCGGTTATGCCGCAATCAGCAGTTATAATAAGATCTGTGTTTTCATCCTTGAAATTTTTCACAGCATCCTTATTAAGACCGTAGCCTTCATCTGAACGGGACGGTATATAATACGAAACATTCGCATTTCGTGATTTTAAATATAAGTATATAATTGAAACAGCAGTTATTCCATCAACATCGTAGTCCCCGTAAACAACTATTTTCCCGTTTTTTTCAATTACTTCATTTATTTTTGATACACCTTTGTCCATATCTTTTAGTAAGAATGGGTCAATAAGCTTTGACACATCAGGGTGCATGAACTGCCGTGCCTCATCTACCGTTTCGATTCCTCTGTTAACCAAAACTTTGGCACACAATGGGTTTAACTTAAGCTCTTTTTCAAGTTTGGCAGCTATTTCAGGATTCGACTGCCTCATAACCCATTTACTTTTTTTAATCATAATTCAGTCCTGCCTTTATATATTTTTTACTATTATATCACTAAATAAAAAAATTTGCAAGTCATATTTCAAAAAAACTTAACAATTTTAGTTATAAGCTATACAAGATTATTTTCTTCGCTATATTTATATTTTTTTCAACAAAAAAAGACAGCTGTTTCTAAAGGAGAAAAACTGTCTTTTTTAAATACTAGCCTAGTTTACGAAGAATATATGCTGCAATATTTTTAGTGTAAGCACAAAAACGGTCACACTCTATGTATTCATTCGGCTGATGTGCACCACCCAATACGCTGAAATCACGGCCTGCACCGTAACCGTATGCACGGCTGCTGCCATATTTTGAGATAACAGATAAATCAGATAAACATGAGCCGCACACCAAAATTTCATCACCTGTTGCATCACGAGCCGCTTCAACCATTGCAACAACATCTTCACTGTCAGGCTCGCAGTGAACATAATGGAAAAATCTTGTTGCCGGTTTGAAGCCGTCTCCGATAATTCCAAGAGGCTCAAGGCGTTTTGCAATTATTTTTTCTACTTCTGCAAATTCAGCATATACTTCATCTTTTTTCTTATCGGTATAAAACACAAAATGCGCTTCACCTATTCCCAAGTCCATACCTTCATTTCCTGCATGAACTCCCATATAACGAAGAGAGGTATCGGGAATTATTGTTCCTTTGTAGAATCTGTTTTCCGAAAGCTCTTTACGGCGATTTTCTTTGAATTTTTCAATTTCCTCAAGAACAATCGGAAGTGCTTTCGCAGCTAACTCAGCGCTGTCAACAGTATCTTTTGTATGATATGTATACTTCATTTCGCCGCCGCCCGAACCGCAATGCCATATCTGTTCATCTCGTCCGTCCATGCTTACAATGCTTTCGCAAGGGTCTTTTAAAACAGCCGCAAGTGCACCATGTGAGCCGCCGTATTCTTCATCGCTGTATGCCGCAAACACAAGATTTGATGAAGGTACAAAGCCTTCTTCTTTTAAAAGCTTTATAATAAAGAGTGCTGAAGCCAGAGCGTATTTATCATCGCACGCGCCTCGCCCAAAGATTTTTCCGTCTGCAATTTCGCCACTCAAGGGATCCCTGTCCCAATTAGCAGGATCACCTATTTCAACCGTATCGGTATGTGCCATAAGCATAAGAGTATCTTTGTCCTCTTTTCCTCTCCAGCGTGCATTTACATTATAACGGTTTTCAAGTCCGCGCCCTTCCAGATAATCAGGATGATTCTTAAAATCTTTGATATCAAGAGGCGAATACATTTCGCTTTCAAGACCAAGCTCTTTGCACAATGAAAAAACATACTCCGCCATTTTTTGTTCATTTCCGTGTGTTTTGAAGCTTTCCGAATTGATTTTTATCATAGAACTTAAAAGCTCAAAAAGCTCATCTTTTCTCGCTTCTATAAGCTCACAAATTTTTTTAACTTCCATAATTTAACCTCCGGTATTTTTATCATGGAAACATTATAACACAGAAATTATTTTTTTTCAACTGATATTTTGATATTTTACTATATATTTTGTTTGATAGTATTAAGTATTTTTCATGATAACCAATCCTATGCTTTCACTTACATTCTCACAGACATCAGCACAAGATTCAAAGCAATCAAATATTTCACGCCACGAAATTGTAAGAAGAACATCCTGTGGTTTTTTCATAAGTTCACGCATTGAAGAAAGATAAATCTTATCGCACTCTTCCTCAATATCGTTGAGCTTGATAATAAGCGACTGAAGCTTTTTTGATTTCTTAAAGTTTTCAAATTCTTTCATAATCTCACAGAGATATTCACAAGCTTTTACGATTTGTTTTGCAAATACAAGTGCAGCCGGATTGATTTCGGTAATATTATTGATATAAAGCTTCTGGACAACATCCTCAATCTTATCGGTTACATTATCAATATTATGACTCAGCATGTCCAAATCCTCACGGTCAACAGGTGTTACGAATGCTTTGGCAAGTGCATCACCTATTTCGTGTCTCTTTAAATCTGCGTTATGCTCAATTTCGTGCATTTCTGTAAGCATTGTTTCAATTCTGCTCGGATCATAGTTTTCCAGGCAGTTCACAAGATATTCTGCCGCTTTTTTTGACAGTGCAGCACACTGCGAAAAGTTTTCAAAATAAAATTTATCACCTTTAGCCATTTTTAAATACTTCCTTTCTGTTAGTCATCGGAGAGTCGAATTGTTTGCGGTTCAAAAAGGAAAATTTAGCATAATACTGCAGAAAATTCTGCAAATATACAACAGTATAATTTTTGAATTTTCTTTGTCTTATATCAAAATTTTCTCTTTTTTAACTCTTCGACCTTATGCTTAGAGAAATTTTAAATGATTTGGATGCGGAGTTTGAAGTTGGGCTGTCGCCCTACAAAAACGACAAATTCAAAGCATTAAAACTTAACAAGCATAAGGCGTAAAAAGTTCGAATCACCGATGACTATGTAAATAACATCATAAATATTTTTGTCATAATAAAGCCTACAAGTCCGCAGCCGGGGAAAGTAAGCACCCATGTAAGCACCATTTCCTTAACCACTCCGAAGTTAATTGCAGACACTCTTTTTACTGCTCCAACACCCATAATGGATGTGGTTTTAGCGTGTGTAGTTGATACAGGAAGACTGAACACAGAGCAGAATAAAAGAGAAAGAGCAGCCGCAATATCCGCCGAAAAGCCCTGATATTTTTCAAGCTTTACCATATCCATACCGACGGATTTGATGATCTTCTTACCGCCCATTGCTGTGCCCAAAGCCATAACAACAGAGCAGAGAATCATCAACCACATATACTCACCTGCAATATCTATATCAGACGGCAATGCCTGTCCTTTTGACATATAGACACAAAGCAGTATAACACCCATAAATTTCTGACCGTCCTGTGCTCCGTGCATAAATGCCATAGAAGCAGCACCGGCTATTTGAGCACCCCTGAAAAACGGCTCCGTTTTCGGACGATTTGCTTTGTAGAAAAGCTTTGTTACAAGCTTACATACAAGCCAACCGAGTCCAAAGCCAAGCGTTACAGAAATTCCTATTCCGTAAATAACCTTTATCCATTCAGCACCATTCACGCCATCTAAGCTATTGTGAAGTGCAATAGCACTACCTGTAAGTCCCGCAATAAGCGCATGGCTTTCACTTGTGGGAATACCAAACACCCATGCAAGAGTAGCCCAAAGAACAATAGCAAACAGAGCGGCACTCAGTGCTATAACAGCCAAATCGGGATTTGTCCCAAAATCTACCATTTTTGTAATTGTCTCGGCAACTGTTGCATTGATAAGCGTCATTATAAAAACTCCAAGGAAGTTGAATACTGCCGCCATAAGAATTGCTGCTTTCGGAGGCATACATCTCGTTACAACACATGTTGCAATAGCATTCGGTGCATCCGTCCATCCATTTACAAGAATAACACCAAGTGTCAGCGTTACTGCCATAAACAACAGCGGATTTGCCGTCATCTGATTCCAAAAAAACAAAATTGAGTCCATAAACACCTTACCTTTCCCTGCGAAACTCCATAATTTAAAATAAATTATATCACAATTATCATTGCAGTTCAACAAGGTTTTGGTAAAAGTTTTGTTAAATCTTTGTAAAATACCTACCTTTAAATAAACATTAACGACATCAATTTCTAACTTGCCAAAGGCAAATATAACTGAAAAAACCACAACATTTATCAAAGATAACATCTTTTGTATCCGCCAAAGCGGAATGTTGTTCAGGCAAAGCCTAAATAGTGTGGCTCTATAATAAATGTTGTGGTCAACAATAAAAAGAGCTTTCAAAAGAAATAA
>CAZZPN010000058.1:0-7090 GCA_964655495.1 uncultured Oscillospiraceae bacterium | reverse complement strand
GATGAAGTTTTTAAC
Source organism: uncultured Oscillospiraceae bacterium (assembly GCA_964655495.1). Lineage (GTDB taxonomy): Bacteria > Bacillota > Clostridia > UMGS1840 > UMGS1840 > UMGS1840. The sequence goes on along the minus strand of CAZZPN010000058.1, from coordinate 7,075 downwards.
GAAACGGAGTCTAATTCTTTAATAATTTCATCTAATTTAGTAAGAGGTTTTGCCATATCAATCTGACCGTTTGAATTATACAAAACTGCTATCGGTGTACCTGTTGTTATACCAATAAATGATGTTGAGCCGTTGTAAGAGTAATCTGAGCCGTTTATATTATAACGGAAGCTTGAAGTAATGTTAGATTTAGAAGTAGTTCCGTCTCCGTTGTTAACACTTGACCTTGTAACATCTGTAACAAGTGCATAAGTATAGGCATCACCTGTTACATCAGATAAAATAAGCTCTGTTATCTCATTATTGGAATTCTTTTTCATATAAAGAATTTTATTGTTAAGAGATAATCCGTCAATTCTCTGTGGGAATACTGCTACATATGCAGCTTTTTTTGTTTTATCGGTTGTTCCGACATCAAGTATTTTTATATTTTGTGAAAGCTTATATGTTCCCAAGGTTTTATTTTCCCAGTCGAACTCTCCGTAGTTACCTGTTGTTTTATTTACAGAAGCTACTTTGGCAACTCCGTCTGTAAATGTCAGTCTTGCTACTGAATTTACTGAAGCTGCACAATCTTTGCTCGTCATATATTCATATTCGTTTCCGTCAGGAAGTACAATTTTTACAAAGTACCCCATATATGTGGTTTTATCAGCTTTTTCAATTTCTTTTGTTCCGCTTCCTGTAACATATCCAACAACCTCCCCGGAAACTGAGGCACTATCGGGAGAAATAACATCCGCAATTTCGTTATTTTTTCCAAGAAGAAGTGTTACGGTATCACCATAATTAAATTCGCCTAAAGAAGAAAGCTTGTTAAATGCCTCTGCACTTTCAATTACATAGCTTTTTCCCGATACTGTAACATTTGTAGGAATATCTTTGTTTGGAGTTGCATTTTCATAAATTCCTGTTATTTTTGTGCTGTATGCAAGTACCATATTAAGATTTTTAAGATAGTAAACAATGTCATACTGCTTGATATCGGAAGAAGTTACAGAAACACCGTCCCGCATTACAAGAACATTTTCAGCGTTATTTGTGAGTTCGGAAAGCCACATTGAATTTTTTACAGTTTTAGGTCCTGTAACATTTCCTTTTTTATAAGAAACATAATCTATTGTATCGTCAGCGTTTCTTTTTACATCAAGTATGTCTCCCATTTCAATTTGTGATTTAAACGAACCATATGTTGTTTTTTGGGTATCGTTATAAAAAACTGTCGAATCCTCAAATTTTAGCTTTGTAATTTCGCTACCTTTATATGCTACAACAGCATTATCAAGAATCTGATAGACATTATAGCTTTCAAGTCCTTTTCCCGAATCTTCATCAGGAACAAAACATATTACATCATCAGTGTTCTTTATATACAAATCTCCTTTTTTCCCAATATGGCTGTAATCAAAATTTGAGTTAAGATTATATGTTCCGTTTGTTGTATAAACTTTTCCTCCGGAAGCATCATTATTTTCATTTTTTGTCGAAACGAGGGTTATATCTTCTACCAATGTACAGTCAAAAATACTGATAAGCTTTGACTGGGAAGCTTTGAGCTTTGTGTTAAGTGTGTTAAAAACAAGTGTTGCAACCTGTGCTCTTGTGAGCTTATCACCGATTGAAGCATTAACATTTTTTGTCATATCAAGATTATTTGCCATCCCCACCTGACCATAAGGCCACGAAATGCCAAAATCATCATCAGTATAACCAAGAACACGAAGAAGCATTGTAACAGCTTCCTCAAACGAAACAAGATTGTCAGGCTTGAAGGTCGAATCTGTATAACCTTCACAAATTCCGTTAATAACAGCTACCTGAACATATGGTGCAGCCCAGTGCTTATAAGTTACATCTAAAAACGGAGAAACTCTGAGTGCAGTTGCCACAGAATTTTTAAAGCTTGATGCAGCAACAGCAACCTTTGAAAATTCTGCACGGGTAACATAATCATCAAGCCTCAGATTTCCGTTAGGATCACCTGACATAATTTTAAGTTCGCTTAACAGAACCATAATATCAGCTTCATTTTTCATAGCGGCAAACGAACATATATTTGCTGAAAATATTATTGTAAGTGCTAAAATTAACGATAAAATTTTTTGTACTTTTTTCATATTTTTAAAATACCTTTCTCTTTAGTCATATCTCAACGCATCAATAGGATTGAGCTTTGATGCTTTGTTAGCCGGAAGATATCCGAAGCCGATACCGATTGCAACCGAAACTCCAAAAGCAAGTAAAATAGCATTTGCAGATGGAGAAACAGTTATACCAAGCAGTTTGCCGGCGATGGCTGAAACGACACATCCGAAAATTATTCCTACAACTCCGCCAAGTCCGCTTACAGTTCCTGCTTCAATAACAAACTGCTGCAAAATATTGGCTCGCTTTGCACCAAGAGCTTTTCTTATACCTATCTCTCTTGTTCTTTCAGTTACAGTAACAAGCATAATATTCATAATACCGATACCACCAACCAAAAGTGAAATTCCAGCTATACAAACAAGTGCCATTTTTAATGTATCGGTAATACTTGAAACCTCATCCAGCACTTCTTTCATAGCGGTAACGGTATAAAAATTACTGTTCTGCAAAATTGAATAAAGCTTACTTTCAACAAGCTTGACACATGCATCCACAGCATCTTCCGAAGCAGCAGAAACTGTATAGCTTGTTATAATTGACATCCTTGACATTTTTGTTGCCCTTGAATATGGTATGTAAACTCTGTCATCGCTGCTTCCCTCTTCACTGTCTGCCTTTTCTTCGAGAACGCCAACAACTGAAAAAGGCTCTCCATTGAGTTTGATTGTCTGACCGATTGAGTTGTTTACGCCTCCATAAAGCTCCTTCGCAACATAAGTACCTATGACTGCGACCTTGCTTGTTTGTGCCATATCGGTATATTGAAGAAATCTCCCTGACTGTACTTCAATGTTTGATATTTTATTGTAATCCTCACCAACACCCATTACACTTGTGCGTTCAAGCGCTTCGGTGCTTTCTCTCGACTTTACATTACATCCTGCCAAGGAAACACTTGGAGAAATATATTTTACAATATCAGGCTGCTCCTCAACAAGCTCATACATATCATCTGCTTCGACAATTCTGTTCCCGCCTCTCGGAACAATGCTGACAGTCATATTATTTGTTCCCATGCTTTCAAAAACATCGGTAACCTGACCTGTTACCCCGTCCATAACACTTACAAGGATAATAACTGCACCGACACCGATTATAATACCAAGCATTGTTAAAAACGATCTCATTTTATTTGAAACGATGCTTCCTACTGCAAGTTCAAATGATTTTTTAATCTTCATTTTGTGCACCGTCGCTTTCTTTTAAAGTTGCATAAACAGTCTGTTTTATTATTGTATCATTTTCAGGCACCCCGTCATATATAGCTTTTCCGTCTGATATTCTTATAACTCTTTTTGCTTTTGCAGCAATAAAGTTATCATGCGTGATAAGAACGATTGTATTGCCTTGATTATTAAGCTCCTGCAAAAATTCTATTACCTCACGGCTTGTGTTGGAATCAAGTGCACCGGTAGGTTCATCAGCCAATATTACAAAAGGATCTCCTGCCAACGCTCTTGCGATGGAAACTCTTTGCTGCTGACCACCCGAAAGCTGAGAGGGTTTGTTTTTACATTTATCAGAAAGACCGACTCTTTCGAGTGCTTTCATCGCCCTGATTTCTTGTTCGCTTTCTTTTATTCCTCTGTACATAAGAGGTAATTTTACATTATCAAGGACATTTAATTTTGGTAACAAATTATATTGCTGAAATATAAAGCCAAGTGTTTCATTTCTGATTTGAGCCTGTTCGTCATCTTTTAATATACTTACATCCTTACCTTGTAAAAAGTATTTTCCTCTTGTGGGAACATCCAGACATCCTATTATGTTCATACAGGTGGTTTTTCCGCTTCCTGACTGACCGATGATTGCAACAAATTCACCTTCATATATTTTGAAGCTTATTCCGTCAACAGCATGAACATCTGTATCACCCATATGATAAATCTTGTATATATTATCAAATTCAATAAGTGGAGTCATGATTTTTTCCTTTCATTTAAATTTTTATAACAGGATTATCTCATAGGACCTCCGCCCATGCCTCCTGAGCGTCCTCCCATTCCGCCCATACCACCGTTGGCACCACCCATGCCTCCGCCCATCATTCCGCCCATCATTCCGGGCATCATTTGCTGAGTATTTTCCTGGGTTACAGTAAGTGAATATACAACATCGCCTTCTTCAAGACCTTCCTTTATTTCAATAAAACTATCATTTGAAGTACCTGTTACAACTTCAACAGTCTTATATCCGTCAGGTGCCATATCCTTTTCTTCGGTTTTCTTACCTTTTACAAAAACTCTGTCTCCTCTGTTTACAGCACCGACAGGAACAGCTAGAACATCTTTAACCTCTGAAATAACAACAGTTGCATCAATATTCATTCCAGGCAATAAATCGTCGTCAAATTCAGTTATTTCCACAGTAATAGGATATGTCGTAACACCATTTGATGTTGTTCCGTTTATACTTACATTTGTGATTGCACCTTTATATGATTTTCCGTTTAGTGCATCAGCAGTAACAGTAACGCTTTGCCCTACTTCTACCTTATTAATATCAAGCTCGTCAACACTCATTTCAAATTTTAAAAGAGACATATCGTAAATAACTGCAAGTTCGGTTGAAGAATTTGAATTATCAATTTTATCTCCTGCTTTAACATTTTTTCTTACTACCGTACCGGAAATAGGTGCTTTTATCTGATAATCATCAAGTGATTCTTTCATTTTTTCAAGTGAAAGCTTTGAATCCTTGAGATTAAGTGTTGCATTTGAAACAGAGGTATCTATTGAATCCGAAGTAAGTACAGCGACAATCTGTCCGTTTGAGACTGATGAGCCGGCAGAAATATTAAGCTTTGCAACCTTACCTGAAGTTTTTGCTGTAATAGTTGAAGTTTCATAATATTCAAATGTTCCTGCATCGTTACAAGCGTAGTCACCGATTATAGCAGTAGCTTTATCGGTTGTTGTGATAGCCATAGGATTATAGACAACAACAGTAACATCTCTTACCATCATATGACCTGTTTTTATGTAGCTTGCTGATGCAACCTCTGAAACATAGCCTTCTATCTCATCGCCTGTACCAACGATATTCAAAAGTGCTTTGTTACCTACTGAAATATAATCTGCATCGTTACTGTTAAACGGAATTTTAATTTTCAATCTTGAATTATCATTCACTTCAGCAATAACAGTACCGTTATTTACATTATCACCTTTTTTTACATTTACCTTTGTAACAGCACCTGAAATATCGCTTTTTACATTAAGGTCATTTTTGCTTTTAACAGTTTCATTATAAGAATTTTGTGTTTTTTGTAATGATATTTCAGCACTCTGAATATTTTTTTCAATATCCTTTGAATCAACCTGATATAAAATATCATCTTCATTTACAATATCGCCTTCTTCAAAATAATCAGCTATTACATCACCTTTTACAAGTGAAATAATTGAATATGAATTTTTTGGCTGAATTGTAGCAGTTCCTGTTATGTAAGTCTGGATATCTCTCTTTTGGACAGTAAACTCTGTCGCCGACGCCATCATATTTTTTGACATATTATTCTTTTTAGGCATAAACAAAAATACAAGAACTCCAATAATAACAGCTGCAACAACTGCAATAATTATTATTTTTTTCTTACTCATTTTCTTTTTTGTACTTTTTACACTTTTTGTACTGACAGCACTTTCGCTTACAGCATCTTTTTTCTTAAAAAGTTTCATTTTTCCCCTCAGCTCCATTTTTTTCTATTTTTCTGTTTAACTTTATGCTAAGTATAAAGTATAAATGTGAATTATTTGTGATTATACAATGATTTTTTTATGAATTTTTATATAATTTCATCAAAAAAACTGCGACAGCTTGCCGCAGTTTTTATCATTCGGTTATCTTTATATAATCTTCAGGATTTATCTCAATATTTTCTTCTCTTATTTCAAAATGCAAGTGAGGTTCCATATTACTTTCAAAAACAGCGCTTTTTCCTATCGTACCGATTGTATCACCTGCATTTACAACTTGTCCCACTTTTACAATTTTATCGCTGTCTAAATTTTTATAAACGCTTATAACTCCGTCATCGTGTTCGATTTCAACAGTATAACCTTCCTCATAGTCAAATTCATTTTTTATAACTACCCCTTTTTTAACAGACATTACAGCCGTATTTAAAGGTGCAGCAATATCTATACCGTTGTGTGTTCTGTAATCATCATACATTTCGTTAAAAACAAGAATGGTGTCCGTATATTGCCCTATTAGTTTTCCCGATGTAACAGGTACGGAGACTTGGTTTATTTTTTCTTCCGTTGCTGCGTTATTTTCAGATAATAAAGCTTCATTATCGGGATTTGTATTTTCTGACACGGTTTTACTTTCAAAATCCGAAAAGTTTTCATTTTTTTGTTTTATTTGTTTATCAATTTCGTATTTTGCAGTTATCTGCTCATTTGTTCTTATTGCCTCCTGCCTCATCTTCGTGTTTTTAACTGTATTAACAGATACCAAAGTGAATGCGCAGGCAATACTACACAGACATGCTATTGTAAAAAATCTGTTTTTTTTATTTTCTTTCTTTTTATTCATGACAATTTCTCCTTTAAAAATTATTTAATAGGAGTATTATCATTATTTTGATTTTTTATTCAAAAATTCCAATTTTACTCATTTTTTTCAATAGAAATTCCTGTATAGTATTTTTTTAAAATATCTTCATATCCGTATCCTCTTTTTGCCATATAATTGGCACCATACTGACTCAAACCCACTCCGTGTCCGTTTCCTTTTGTCTTAAAAACAAATTTATCGGTAACAGATATCTCAAAATTTGTTGAGCGTAAGGAAAGCGCTGTTCTGAGTTCTGTTCCTTTAAATTCAACTCCGCATATATTAAGAGTTTTTACGCTTCCACTCTCGTTTCTTACAATATTTGTTATCCAATTTTGAGGATTATCTGTAAAGTTAATAT
>CAZZPN010000057.1:0-7109 GCA_964655495.1 uncultured Oscillospiraceae bacterium | reverse complement strand
AGATAAACTCCGTACAGAAGCGAGCTTAAAGAACCCGTAGTTATAAGGGTATCCATATTAGGAGAACCGTTTTTGAGGCTTTTAAAGCCACTTATAAAATATGCACGATTTATAATGAGAACGGGGATTGTAATAACAAGCTGAATCAAGGCAAAACCAAGAAGATTGTGGTGGGGAGAAATAATTTTCGGCAAATGAAGTCCAACCATGTGGCCCATTGCGATATACATAATCAGAATAAAAAAGATAAAAGACGAATAAAGTCTTTTTTTCATGGATTTTAGCTGAAGTGTGATTTTATCATTGTTTTTCGCGGCAAGACTAAAATCATAATCATTGCATCCAAAACCAAGCTTGATGACGACTTCTCTTATTTTATCGCTATCGGTTAAAGAATCGTCATAAATAACGGTAAGGGTTTCGGAAAGTAAATTTACTTTTGCTTCCGTGATACCTTTAGTTTTCAAAAGTGCCTTTTCGATAGAAGCACTGCATGCTGCGCAGTGCATTCCGGTTATCGAATATTTATGTTTACTCATGTTGCTTCTTTTTTAAAAGAGGCAGTTTTTTACTGCCTCTTATTCCTTTCATATATTATGGTATGAATTATTATTTAAAATAATGACAGCGTTTTTACTCTGCAGAAAAAATATTTTTTGTCGGTTTTTCACCGTCATATTCCAAAAGGTCAAGCTGCGCAGCTATCAATGCTTTTACTTTTGATTTGTAGATAGCATACTGCTGCTTTAAGCTTTCTATTTCGGTCTTCATATCGTTTAAATTTTTTGAAGTTTCGTTAAACATCTCATCGCATTTGTTTTTTGCGTCCTGGATGATATTATCCGCTTCTTTATAAGCATTCTTCTTGATTTCGTCAGAAATATTATGCGCCGAAACAACTGTATCCCTAAGTGCTACCTCCATTGTTTTGTATTCCTTGATTGCATCGGACAAAACGGTGTTTTTGTCTTTTAATGCGATATTTTCTTTATATAATTTTTCATAGTCGTTTGTTATGGCATTGAGAAAGTCATTTACTTCGTTTTTGTCAAAGCCCATAACTCCGCTTTTGAATGTTACATTTTCAAGTTCTATCGGTGTAAACATATAATTACCCACCGCAAAAAAATGCGGTTTTTCCTTTCTTATGAAAAAATTCAAAAAAGTCAGATGAATTTTTTTATAATGATTTTATTTTTTCCTTTTTTTGATAAACCGTCATCCTTGAAAAACAGATATCTTCCGCTTTTTCTTAAGGAGAGAATATCACCTTCGGCAATAATCTTTTTATAAGTCTTTTCCTCAATATGATTTAATTTTAAATTTCCTGATGTGATGTATTCTTTTGCTTTTTCTCTTGCGATATTAAGAATTGAACTCACAACACAGTCAAGCCTTAACGATGAAACGGTATAAGAAAACTCTTTGTACTTTTGTATTCTTTCCACATTTTTTTCATCGGGGACTTCAGATATTTCCACAGGATAATTTCTTATCGATGTAAGATTGCTCTTTATAAAAGGAAAAACTTCTTCTTTGATTTCAATAAATATCCCATCATCACTCACTATAATGTCTCCGATTTTCTGCCTTTTTATTCCAAGGCTCATAAGCGTTCCCAAGATATCGGAATGGCTTACAGAATAACCTTTTGGAATTTTTATGCTGAGTATTTTTGAAGGAATTTCAAAAAAGTCAGATTTTACGGAAACAAGCTTACTCTGGGAATTTTTGATTTTTGAAGCGAACAGAAGCTCATCTTCCATAAAGCTAAAGACATTTTTCACCTTTTGAATTTGTGTGGAATCAAGAAAGTCAGAAAAAATGCAATAGTTTTTACTTTGAGATGCTTCTATACGGTCGCAAACAAGCGACATAAGAATTTTATCATCCTTGTCGTTTACGCTGTTCTTATTTAGCTGATTTAAAAGGCTTTTTCTATCCAGCATCAGAATGGGAATACAACCTTATTTCTGAGTTCGTCTTTGAAATCACCCATTATTCCCATATTGTAAGGAACAATAAGGAAAATTCCTTTTGAAATTTTCTGGATATTTCCGTCAAGTGCGTAAACTGCTCCTGATAGGAAGTCAATTATTTTTTTTGCAACCTCTGAATCAATTTTTTCCAAATTGACAACTATCGGCTTTTTAGTTTTGAGATGATCCGCAATTTCTTTTGAATCCTCAAAGCTTTCAGGGTGTACAACCACTACCTTAAGCTGTGTTGTTGTGTGAATATTAACAATCTTTCCTCTTTTTGGCAAAGTGGAAGCAGATGTATCCTTTGTTTCTTTTGCCACTTCGTTTTTCTTGGGAGCGAGTGTTAATTCTTCTTCCTGTTCAAACTCGTCATCATTGTCAATAAGACGGAGCTTTACTAATGCGTTTTTGATTACATTTGCCATAATTTATTCCTCCAAAAATTATTTTTTATTTATTGGTATAATCTCTTTCTCCGAAAATGGTAGAGCCTATTCTTACCATTGTTGAGCCTTGTGAAACTGCGATTTTATAATCTCCGCTCATTCCCATAGAAAGAGTATTCATTGACACTGTTTTGCCAAAATCCTTTGAAGCTGTTTTTAAAAAAAGCTCGTTAAAGCTACAAAAGGTTTTTTTGAGCATTTCGTCATTATAGTCTGCCGGTGGCATCATCATAAGCCCTTTTATACGAACATTTTCAAAATCATTTGAACCGTACAGGAGTTTTTCAAGGTTTTCTTCATAAATCCCTGATTTTGAAGCCTCTTTTGTGTAGTTCACTTCAATAAGAACATCCTGAATTCTTTCGATTTTACAAGCACGCTTGTTTATTTCTTTTAAAAGCTCCAAGCTATGCACACTGTGTATAAGATGGGTTTTATCTATAATATATTTCACTTTATTTGACTGAAGATGACCTATAAAATGATACTCGCTGACCTCATCTTTTAAAATGTCATACTTTTGGGTAAATTCCTGCACATAATTTTCGCCGATTGCGTTTATGTTGCACTTAAGTACCTCTCGTATCATTTCTACCGGCTTTGTTTTTGAAACAGGCAGTAAAAAGACATCTTCCGCCTTTCTTCCTGCCTTTTCTGCACTTTCTGCTATATTATATCTTATTATATCAATTTTTTCACTTATTGTCAATTAATTTGCCCCCGATTTTTAAAAAAATTCACGAAAAATTGTTTTATTTGTAATCCGTTATTATTTGTCCTTCCGAAACATTTTTCGATTTCGTTATAACAAGGTCATAAAGAAGAATAGAATTGTCATCGGCGTTGTTTTCTTTAACAATTACATAATCGTCTCTTGATGCCAAGATTTCTATTTTCTTTCTTTTTACGACGCTGTCCTTTATAACAAGCACCGTATTGTTTCCGCCAGCATTTTTTAAAGCATCAGATGGAATTTTAAGTCCTTTATGAATTTTCTTTACAAATTTAAACTCAAACTTTCTTTCTGCCAAAAAATCTTCAACCTGCTTTGTAACGCTGAGTGTTAAGAGGGTATTTGAACCGGTGTTATTGATTTTTTCAACAATAGCAGGAATCGGTTCGGAATTTCTTTTTGAAAATTGAATGTAGGCAGTTTGTCCTTCCTTTATTCCGTCGATATCTTTTGTATCAACTAAACTGAAAATTGTTACTTCAAAATTGTTTACGATTTTTCCGTATATAAAGTTTTCTTCATTTTTTGAATAATCGACAGGCTTTCCGTTCCACAAATTTTTGAAAGCTGACGGATCAAGATTTTTGGTTGTTTGAGGTGTGATAGTTGTTTCATATCCGTCAAGCACGGAATAAACCACACCTGCCTCTTTTGAAATATATTCTTCTTTATCACCGGCGATTGTGCGTTCGACATCGTCTCTTTGTTTTTTTAATTCCTCAAGCTGTGTCGCAAGGTCGCTTGTGTTTGATGTGGCAACAATGCTTTTGATTTCCTCTGTTTCTCTCAGCATATTCTCAAAATTGCCCGATATACTGTAATATGCAAGTTGTTTTGTTTTGTTTATGAGATTTTGATTTATGCTCTCGTGAGAGTCTTTTTCTTTCTGAATGTTTCTCATATTTGTTTCAAGGTAGTTGATTCTTTCGTTTAGCTCGCTTATCTGTGTGCTTTTTCCGTCATCAACATTGCCTGTGTAGAGAGTTGCGATATGTGTTTTTGCAACAACTCGCTCGCCGTCGGGATAATTTATAATCGAAATTCCTTTTTCGGCTGATGTCAGAAGTTCTTCTTTAAAAACAGCGATGCCTTTTGCGTTTATAGTTTCCTGCACTTCACCATTGAGAACTGTCTGGGTTGTAGCTGTGGGCGCAAATCTTGCATAACCCCAGATACATATTGCTGCTATAAATATTAAAACCACAACAAAAACTCCGGTTGTAGAATTGTGATGCTTTTGTCTTTTATTTGCCATATCTATATCCTTTCTTTTTTCTGATTTGTAATTTCTTTTACAATGAAATCGGATATCAGTTCTGCATTATCATTGTAGTGGGAAGTGTCAATCCATATTGCTTCTTCATTTCGTCTGAACCATGTCAGTTGCCTTTTTGCATAACGCCTTGATTCCATTTTGATTTTTTCGATTGCTTCATCAAATGTTAAAATACCTTCTTTAAAGAGAAGAATTTCTTTATAGCCTATTGCCTGCATTGAGGTTGTGTTTTTTGGAATATTATTCTCAAGAAGTCCTTCAACCTCGCCTAAAAGTCCGTTTTCTATCATTTTGTCAACACGGCGGTTAATTCTTTTGTAAAGTGTTTCTCTATCTGTGTTTAAAACAAAAAAGCTGACATCATATTTGTTTTTTGTTTTCTTTGTAATTTCAATCTGTTCACTCATTGTCAGTCCTGAAGTTTTGTACATTTCTATCGCACGGATAATTCTTCTGTGATTATTCGGGTGAAGCCTGTCCGCAGTCTCCTTGTCAAACTCACGGAGCATATCAAGCATATATTCTCCGCCTTTTTCATCATACATTTTTGTAAGTTCTTCACGCAATTTTTCGTCAGCCTCTGCGTGCTGAAGATTAAAGTTGTATATGACAGAATTTATATACAAGCCTGTACCGCCTGCAATAACGGGAATTTTTCCTTCATTATGTATTTTTTCTATAATTTCTGTTGCTCTTTTTGAATAGTCGTTGACATTGAATGCTTCATTGGCATCAATTATATCTATCATATGGTGAACTATTCCCGACATTTCTTCTTTTGTTACCTTAGCAGTGCCTATATCAAGGCCTTTGTAAACTTGCATTGAGTCGGCAGAAATGATTTCGGTATTCAGTTTTTTTGCCGTTTCGATTGCAACTGCTGATTTTCCCGAAGCTGTCGGCCCTGCAATTACAATAACCTTTTTTAATAAATCCAAAAATGTTCACCTGTCCTGTAAAAAATGATTAATATACATCTATTTTATTGTAACATATATTTTTATAATTGTAAATAGAGAAAACAAAATTATGACAAAAAATTTTTATAGGGGATAATGTAATCCGAAAAAATAAAGCGGATAATAAAAAATCTTTTTTTGATAGCTTTCTGTAACAAAAAAGCCCGAAAATAAGGTGCTTTTGGAGGACTTTTTTGAATTATTACAATTTTATTAAATTTTTTTCAGTTTTTTTTCAAAAAGACTTGATTTTTTCTGAAAATAGTGTATAATATAGTTAAAAGTGGTGCAAAGTTACACAAAATTCCACAAAGTGGTGAAAAAATATAAAAAATTCCATAAAAATGGAAGGTTGGCGGAGGAAATCGCCTTAACAAGCGTTTTTTTATCGGAAAAATTGCAAAAAACTGTGTTTGCGAAAGTCTGTGGTGGAATTTTTGCAAACACAGCAGACAATTTTTTTAAATATCGGAGTAAAACGATAAAACAAGTGAGAAAAGAGAGAAACTTGTTTTATTGTGGTCTTTGGGAAAGGGTATATCGGTCTTTAAAATGTTTTACGGAAAGGCAAGACATTCGGTTGATGCGAAGGGAAGAATTATACTTCCGTCCAAATTCAGAGATGGGTTGGGCGAAAGTTTTCTTGTTATGCGTGGCTTTGAAAAATGCCTTTTTGTTTACAGCAGAGAAGGATATAAGGAACTTGAAGAAAAATTAAGAGCGCTCCCTATTTCATCGGGCGGACGCTTACAGAGATATATCTTCGGTTCGACAGAAAATGTTACAACGGACAAACAGGGCAGATTTGTTATTCCGCCTGATTTAAGAAAATTTGCAGAGCTTGACAAAGATGTAATTATCACCGGTGTTTCTTCAAGACTTGAAATCTGGGATGCTGATACATTTGAAAATTATGAAAGTGAAACTGTTAACGATACTGATAAGTTAAAAGAATTGCTTGAAATTTTTGAAATATAAATTGTATTCGTAATAAAAAAGCTTTCGGAGGATATCGGATGGAGTTTTTTCACAAAAGTGTTCTGTTTTCGGAATGTATGGAAAATCTGTCAATAAAAAAAGACGGTACATATATTGATGCAACGATGGGTGGTGCAGGTCATTCCTCGGGAATTTGCGAAAGGCTTTCTGAAAAGGGGAAGTTTGTAGGGGTTGACAGAGACGAGGAAGCGTTTTTAGTTGCAAAAGAAAGACTTGAAAAATATGAGTGCGAAAAGCAGTTTATAAGAGCGAATTTTTGTGATATTAAAGAATATTTTTTGGGGAAAGCAGACGGAATACTTGCTGATTTGGGCGTTTCTTCATATCAGCTTGATAATAAGGACAGAGGCTTTACTTACAGAGAAAATTCGATTCTGGATATGAGAATGGATAAAACCTCTCCGTTTAGTGCGATGAATGTTGTGAACGAATATGATTTTTCTGATTTGATGAGAATAATAAGCGTTTACGGCGAAGAAAAATACGCAAAAAGCATCGCTTCAAACATCGTAAAAGCAAGACAACTAAAGAAAATAGAAACAACCGACGAGCTGACTGAAATAATAAAGCGCTCGATGCCACAGAAGGCACTCAAGGATAAACATCCTTCAAAAAGAACCTTTCAGGCAATAAGAATAGAGGTCAACGATGAGTTGGGTTCGTTAAAAAAAGGACTTGAAAGCTTCTTCGAGCTTCTTGATATCGGCGGAAGAA
>CAZZPN010000056.1:0-7137 GCA_964655495.1 uncultured Oscillospiraceae bacterium | reverse complement strand
ACCACTTGCCGGTGTGGCAATGGGAACCCGTTCAGGTGATCTTGATCCTGCAATAGTTGAATTTATTGCCAACAAGAGAAATATTTCAGTTGCCAAAGTGCTTACAATCCTTAACAAAGAATCAGGTGTTCTTGGTATTTCAGGAAAATCTTCTGACTTCAGAGATTTAAGCGCAGGAAAAGATGCAGGAGACGAAAGATGTGCACTTGCTCTTGATATATTTGAATACGGTGTTAAAAAATACATTGGTGCTTACGCTGCTGCAATGGGCGGAGTTGATGCAGTTGTATTTACAGCAGGTATCGGTGAAAACGATGCAACAATGAGAGCAGATATAGTTTCAGGACTTGAATTTATGGGAATAGAAATTGACGAAAATAAAAATAGCACAAGAGGCACAGTTGACATTACAAAAGATGGTGCAAAAGTAAAAACTCTTGTTATTCCTACAAACGAAGAACTTATGATTGCCCTTGAAACACAGAAATTAGTATAAATTTGATTTTTTCGCTTTTTTCAGTTTTTTTGTTTTAATTTGCGGTTTTTTTAAAAAAACTCTTGACAAAACATGAAAAATTATGTATTATATTAGTTGTATGTCTGTCAGTTTGGCACGGTACTTGTGTGTAGCAGCATCAGTTCTTGATTTATATTGTCATTTCTTTTATAAAAAGAGGAGGTAAATCATGCAGGATAATGCTTTATATATTGACTTAACACCGATAACAAAAGCTGAAGGTGCGGTTCTTGATGTGGAAAAAACTTATCCGAAAGAAGCTTTTTTGGAGGTTGAAAACACATTACCGCTTACAAGCGATGTGGTTTTAAGGGGAAGTATAACAAACTTATCAGGCAACTTGTTTTTGAAAGGCACTTTAAGCTTTTGTATGACTTTTGTCTGCGATCGTTGTTTAGACGGTTTTACCAAAGATTTTCTACTTGAGATTGACGAAGTTATCGCAAAGGAAAATTCAGACTTTGAAGCTGATGAATATATTCCATATTCGGGGAATAAGGTTTTGCTTGTTGAAGGAATTTTCAAGCTTGTATATCAGCTTACATTAGAAAAGCATATCTGTAAAGATGACTGCAAAGGCTTATGTTCAAAATGCGGTTGCAACCTTAACTTAAAAAGTTGCGATTGTACAGACGATGAAATTGATCCGAGACTTGAAAAATTGAAGGATTTTTTCAAAAACTAACTTACATTTGTTTAAAAAATTATTATATACACTCAGGAGGTGTAGAAAATGGCTGTACCAAAGAGAAAGGTCTCTAAAGCAAGAAGAGACAAGAGAAGAGCAAATTGGAAACTTAGTGTTCCGGGACTTGTTAAATGTCCACATTGTCAGGAATTGACATTACCACACAGAGTTTGTAAAGCTTGTGGATATTACAAAGGTAGAGAAGTAATTAAAGTAGATTAATGTTTCAGCCTTTAGACGGGGATACTTATGTTTTAAGTTCCCCGTTGTTTTTATATTTGAGAGGGAAAATTTAAGGGGGGAAGTTTATATGTATTATGTTGAAGATGTTATAAAAAACAGCCTTGCTTATAAAAAACATATAAGAAAAGGCGACTTTATCACGCATATAAATTCCCGTGAAGTTACCGACGGACTTATGTACGGATATCTTATCTGTGATAAAAAGGTTACATTAAATGTTCTTAAACCCGACAATAAACATTATATTGTAACAATACACAACGATTACGAGGATATCGGTATAGTAAATAACGGTCCGATGGTTGAAAACCCAAAAAGCTGCCACAATAAATGTATATTCTGTTTTATTGACCAGCTTCCAAAAGGTATGCGTAAACCCCTTTACTTTAAGGACGACGATACAAGACTTTCTTTTCTTACAGGGAATTATGTTACTTTCACAAATATGAAAGAAGAGGAGTTTGAAAGCATTATAAAAATGCGTCTTTCTCCCGTTAATGTATCTGTTCATTCAACAGAGGATGATTTACGAAAAAAAATGCTTAATAACCGCTTTGCAGGCGGAATAAAAGATAAAATCAAAAGACTTATTGAAAATAATATCACAGTAAATGCGCAGATAGTTCTGTGCAAAGGCTGGAACGATAAAGAACACTTGGAAACCTCTTTAAAGGATTTGTATGAGTTGGGTGTAAACAGTGTGTCTGTTGTTCCTATGGGACAGACAAAATATAGAGATAACCTTACCAAAGTAAAGCTTTTTACGAAAAAAGACTGCCTGGAGGTTATAAAAACCGTAAATAAATACGGAGATATTGCATATAAGGAAAGAGGAGTGCGTTTTGCATATCCTGCCGATGAATTTTTTATAAAAGGTGAAATCCCGATACCTGATATTGAGTATTATGACGATTTCCCGCAGATTGAAAACGGTGTCGGAATGATTGCATCCTTTAAAGACGAATTTAAACTTGATGAATTTTACCGTAAAAAAGAAAAAACAGGAAAAAAAGAAATCAAAAATAAAGTTGTTGTAAGCGGTTATGCAGCTTATGATACAGTAAAAAAGCTTGTTGACAGCTTTAACGAAAAGTTTTTGTGCAATATAAAAACGGTAAAAATCAAAAATAATTTTTTTGGTGAGAATATAACTGTTTCGGGACTTCTTACCGGAACAGATATCATAGAACAGTTAAAAGGAAAGAAAATAGAAAAACTTTTGCTTCCGAAAAATATGTTTCGCTCTGAGGGCGATGTAACGCTTGACGATATGACAGTAAAAGATATCGAAAAAGCGCTTTTGTGTGAAGTTGTTGTATGTGAAACAGACGGTGGAGGGTTTTTAAAGAATTTATATATGTAAAATAAGAGGAATAAAATATGAAACTGTTATCTTTCGGAGAAATTTTATTTGATGTGTATCCCGATAAAGCGTGTATCGGCGGAGCGCTTTTAAATCTTGCGGCTCATTTTTCAATTCTTGGCGGAGAGGCTTATATTATGTCCGCAACGGGTGATGACGAATTAGGAAAAAAGGCTATCGAAGAATCGGAAAATATGGGCATAAATACAAAGTATGTTACTAAGCTTTCCGATAAAGAGACAGGGAAATGTATCGTTTCGCTTGATGAAAATTTTATTCCATCATACGATTTAAAGACAGATGTTGCATACGATTATATTGATTGCGAGCTGCTAAATAAGGAAAATGAAACCTTTGATATTCTTGCGTTTGGAACTCTGGCTTTGAGGGAGAAAAATAATATTTCAACAATTAAAAAAATTATAGAAAGCAAAAAGTATAATAAAATATATACAGACCTTAACATTCGTGCGCCTTTCTATTCGAAAGAAAGTGTTATGTTATGCCTTGAAAATTCAAACATTGTAAAAATAAGCGATGAAGAGCTTCCCGTTGTAAGCGAGCTTGTCTTCGGAAAAGTGTATGAAACGAAAGAAGCGTTTTTACAGCTTAAAGAAAAATTCAGAAATCTTGAAATAATAATTATAACTGCCGGAAGTAAAGGCGCATACGCATACGATGTTAAAGAGGAAAAAGAGTTTTTTAGTGAAGCCTGCAAGGTTGAAGCAGTTTCAACCGTAGGCGCGGGAGACAGCTTTGGTGCGGCGTTTCTTTTTAAATATTTTTTGGGAAGCGATATTAAGAGCAGTATGGATTTTGCTTCAAAAATAAGCGGATTTGTCGTTTCAAATAAAGAAGCTGTGCCTTATAATATGAAAGAATTTTTAGATAATATAAAGTAGAAAGAAAAATATGAAATTCAGCCTCGCGGCGTATGAGCGATCGCTAGGAGGGGGCTAAGGGTCATAGGGGGACAAGGGGGAAACACCGAAAGGTTCCCCCATCCCCCTATAGAGAAAAACTCAACTAAAAAACAAAATTTTATTTATTAGTACAAATTTTAAACATCTTATCACCAAGAAGGCAGACATGAAAGAATTTTTAGATAATATAAAGTAGAAAGAGAAAGGATGAGGGATATGTCAAAACCGATAGTTGCAATAGTCGGGAGACCGAATGTAGGAAAATCTCAGCTTTTTAACAGAATAGTGGGGAAAAGAGTTTCGATAGTCGAAGATACACCCGGTGTAACAAGAGACAGAATAATGTCCGAAGCACAGTGGCTTGACAAAGCCTTTCTTCTTATTGATACAGGAGGCATTGAGCCGGACAGCGACGACGAAATAACAGCTATGATGCGTGCGCAGGCTGAAATTGCTATTGAAACTGCTGATGTAATTATATTTTTGACAGATGTCAGAACAGGATTACTTCCTGATGATGAAGAAGTTGCAAAAATACTGATGAAATCAAAAAAACCGATTGTTCTTGCTGTAAACAAATGTGATTCTCCGGGTGAGCCACCTATGGAATATTATGAGTTTTTCAATCTTGGAATGGGTGAACCGGTTGCTATAAGTGCTATTCAGGGAATGGGAACGGGCGACTTACTTGATGAGGTTGTAAAAGGCTTCAAACCTGATGAGCTTTCCGAAGAAGAAGAGGATATTATAAAAGTTGCCGTTGTTGGAAAGCCAAATGCGGGAAAATCTTCTTTGGTAAATTGCATCTTAGGCGAAGACAGAATGATTGTTTCAAATATTCCTGGCACAACCAGAGATGCTATTGACAGTTATGTTGAAAGAGACGGGAAAAAGTATCTTTTTATTGATACAGCCGGAATAAGAAGAAAAAGCCGGGTTAATGAAAAGGTTGAGAAATATTCTGTTTTAAGGTCATATACGGCTGTGGAAAGAGCAGATGTTTGCCTTATTCTTATTGACGGAACGGAAGGCCCGACAGAGCAGGATACAAAAATTGCCGGATATGCACATAACGAGGGAAAAGCTTCAATATTTGTTGTAAATAAATGGGATATTGTGGAGAAAGATACTCATACAATGGACGAAATGAGAAAAGAAATAATGGAAGAATTTCCGTATATGATGTACGCACCTTCAATGTTCATTTCGGCAAAAACAGGTCAAAGAGTAGAAAGTATTTTTGAAATGATAGACCGTGTACACGAAAATTCAAAAAGAAGAATTACAACGGGTATGTTAAATGACCTTATCGCAGATGCGACAGCCCGTGTTCAGCCGCCTACCGATAAGGGAAGAAGACTTAAAATTTTATACGGCGTTCAGTCGGATATTACTCCGCCACAGTTTGTAATATTTGTAAATGATGTAAGGTTAATGCACTTTTCTTATGAAAGATACCTTGAAAACAGGATAAGAAGCGCATTTGATTATACGGGAACACCTATAAAATTCTATATCCGTGAAAGAAACGAAAAGAAAAAGCTGTAAAGGAGACTTTATGCTATGAAATATTTATTATATGTTGTTGCTGCCGTAATAGGATACTTATTCGGAAGCCTTAATTTTTCAATAATTATCGGTAAACTTTTCTATAAAATTGATGTAAGAGAGCACGGAAGCAAAAATGCCGGTGCCACAAATACTTTGCGTACTTTAGGCACAGCACCGGCTGTTATTGTACTTATAATGGATACATTTAAAGCTGTTGCTGCATACGGTGTTTCATATCTTCTTACAAAAGACCTTGCCGTAGGGTATATTGCTGCAGTTACAGCCAGTTTAGGTCATAACTATCCGATTTATTTCGGGTTTAAGGGCGGAAAAGGCGTTACCGTTTCAAGCGGAGCAGTTTTTTGCTTTAATCCTCTTGCCGGACTTTGTGTGTTTATGACCGGTGTTGTGGTGATTATATTTTCAAAGTTTGTTTCCTTAGGCTCAATTTTAGCTGCTGCTTCAGCACCTTTATGGGTGTGGTTTTTCTGTAAAGGCTCAGAACATTTTATGCTTATAATAGTTGCAACATTTATTCTTGCACTACAGATTATTGTGCGCCACCATCAGAATATAAAGAGACTTATCACAAAAACTGAAAATAAGATTTCATTTAAAAAGAAATAAGGTGAAGAGGTTGTTAGAAAGACAAAACAGTAATAGAACTTTTTAACATCCTCTTTTAATATAAGGGGGTGCCTTTTTGGATTTCTTAACTGCAAAGGGCATCGTTGTTGGTGAAACAGCGATTAACGAAGGCGATAAAATGCTCACTGTTTACACAGATAAATACGGAATAATAAACGCAAAGGCACCGGGGGCAAAAAGCCTTAAGCGTAAAGATATGGCAGGGATAAATATGTTTGCCTACGGAGAGTATATTCTCACCCGCAATAAGCAGATTTATACTGTGAGAGAATGTAATATAATCACTAATTTTTTTGATATAAAAAAGGATATTACCACTCTTGCGGTGGGATGTTATATCTTAGAAGCAGTGCGTACTGTGGGGACACCTGAACAGCCTGACGAGGAAATCTTAAGGCTTTCGCTCAACTGTCTTTACGCTCTTTCCAACAATCTCAAATCACCGCTTCTTATAAAAGCTGCCTTTGAAATAAAGCTCTGCCTTATTTTAGGGGTTGTTCCCGATATGTCGGAGTGTATGTTTTGCCAAAAACCAATAAATGATGGCGAATTTGTATGCTATGATTTTATTGAAAATATCCTTGCCTGCGAAGAATGTATGGATTTAAACAGCGAAAACATAAAAAGAATAAGCTTTGAGGCTTACAGGTGCATAAGATATATAACGGAGGCTTCTTTGACAGCTTTTTTGAAATTCAATTTGCCCGAAACATTCCATAAAGAACTGTTTTCTTTTTCGGAAAGACTTTTTCTTACGCAGATTGACTTTGTTCCAAAAACTCTGACATACCTGAAAACTGTTGTAAGGTAAGAATTTTGTCGAAAAAAGTGGTAAAAAATGCAAAAATTGGATTTTTTTACCAAAAAAGCTTGACATTTATCTGTTTTTATGATATGATGTAGAAAAATACTTAATAAAAGCATAAAAACGGAGGAAGAAATATGAGAGCAACAGGAATAACAAAGCAAATTGATCCGCTTGGAAGACTTCTTATACCAAAGCCGGTGAGAAAAGCACTTAATGTTTCGGAAGACGATGTTTTGGAGTTTTTTATCGGAAATGACGGGGAAGTTATCATAAAAAAATATGAAATTTCTTGCTTATTTTGCGGAGCAGGTGAAGACCTTATTGACTTTGATAATAAAAAAATCTGCAAGTGTTGTATTGACAAAATTTCGGAAATGAAATAAATTATTTTTACTA
>CAZZPN010000055.1:0-7220 GCA_964655495.1 uncultured Oscillospiraceae bacterium | reverse complement strand
GACATAATATACGGAGAAGGCGTTTCAAAAGCCGCTTGTATTCTCGATATGGCAGTAAAATTCGATATCGTTGAAAAAAGCGGTGCGTGGTATAACTACAACGAAGACAGAATCGGTCAGGGTAAGGAAAACGCAAAGCAGTATATCAGCGAAAATCCTGAGCTTATGAATGAGCTTGAAAGGCTTGTAAGAGAAAGAATGAAGCAGGAAGCGCTTATTGATCCTGACGAAAGACTTTTCGATAAAGACGACGATGATTTCTTCGAGGAATAATTCTTTATAAAAGGAAGATTATTATGAGTGCTAACAAAAATAAAAAACAAAATCCACAAAAAAATAAGCAGATTCCCGAAGAGAATATTTTAGTGCTTCAGGCTGATGACGGCGAAAATGTACGCTTTGAGCTCATTGATATAGTTGAATACGAGAATAACAATTATGTTGTTTTACTCCCTATTGACGAAGGTGACACAAATATGTACACCATTTTGAAGCTTGAAGAAATAGATGAAGAAACTGACCTTTATTCAGGAATTGAAGACGAAGAACTAATACAGGCAGTATTTGAAGAATTTAAAAAAAGGGAATGTTAAAAAAGTCCAGACCGCAAAAAAAGAACGAAAACCCTTAAAATTCTATGCGATTCAAGGTTGAATTTTTAACAAAACAAATAAAAGTACAAATTTTGACTTTTTGATAAGAATTTTCTTTTTTTGCTATAAAAAAACCTCACCTCTCGATGTACCTTTGTACACCTTCGGGTCTACATAGGCTTTGCTTTGGCTCGGTTTTTCCATTCTGAAGCTTTTTTTCCTATCCCCTAAATGAAAAAGTGTGGCTGTTTAAAAATAGTTTTTAAACAGCCACTTTTCTTATAAACTTTCTTCTCTTAATTTAATTGCATTTGCAATAAGTTCAACAGCACCATCAATTCCAAAAACACCGCTGTCAACACACAAATCATATGTAGCTGCAGCACCCCATTTCTGGTCAGTATAGTAGCTGTAATACTTTGCTCTTCTTTTATCTACGCTCTTGATATGCGCCTCCATTTTTTCAGGAGCAACATTCTCAACAATATGTTTTTTTCTTTCAACTCTGTCTTTTATATCAGCCTTTATAAATACACGAAATACATTTTCATGCCCCTGAAGAACATAATCAGCCGCACGACCGATTACAATACAAGGTCTTTCCTTTTCTGCAAGTTCTTCAATCGTATGGCTCTGAGCGATAAAAATTTTATCCGACATGGGCATTTCATATATATCAAAAATTGAATTTGCAGCATATAAAAAGCCGGGTGCCTTTTCCTCGTAAAATTCAACTGCTCCTTCTCCGCACTCCATCTTTTCTGCAACAGATGTAATAAGCTCCTTATCAAAAACCTTCATTCCGAGTTTTTCGGCAAGCTTACAGCCTATTTCTCTCCCGCCGCTTCCAAATTCACGCCCGATAGTAATGATGATATCCTTTTTCATAAAGAAATCTCCTTTCTTATGTAATATAATTAAGTTTCTCACTTTATTATATTATACACAAAAAAAGGAGATTTGTAAAGAGTTTTTTTGAAAAAATTACACAAATTAATTTTTCTTCTCGTATAACTCAACGCTGTCCTTACTATCAGTTTCTTTTAGATTTACTTTTATAATTTCGTAACGCGAAGTAGGAACATTTTTTCCCACATAATCTGCTCTTATAGGAAGCTCTCTATGCCCTCTGTCAATCATTACGGCAAGTTGAATACGGGCAGGACGACCAAACTCCATAACTGCATCAAGCGCACTTCTGACAGTTCTTCCTGTATAAATAACATCATCAACCAAAATAACAGTTTTTCCTGTTATATCAAAGTTTATATCACTCTTGTTTATTACAGGCTCTTTTCTTATTCCGTCAATATCGTCTCTGTGCATTGTGATATCGAGAGTACCCACATTAAGCTCACGGTTTTCAATTTTTATAATTTCGTCTCTTAATCTTTTTGCAAGAGGTACTCCCCTTGTGTGTATTCCTATAATTACAATATTTTCAATATCTTCATTTTTTTCAGTTATCTGATGTGAAATTCTGACAATCGCACGGTTAAGCGCATTTTCATCGAAAATTAAAGCTTTCAATTCCATTTTATATTCACCTTAATTCTGCATTTACAATTATACATTTATAGCTTCTTCTTCATCAAGAAAATCGGCATTTTTAAGAACAGGCTCAACATATTCTTCAATAAATTCCGTAACCTGCTGAGGCGCTCTTCCTATATAATTTTCAGGTTTGAGTTCTTTTTCAATTTCTTCAACATCAAGACCAAAAGATTTATCAGCAGCTATTCTTTCAACAAGGTCATTTTTGTTGCCGTGCAATTTTACCTGCTTTCCGGCTTCCATAGAATGAGTACGGATTTTTTCATGAAGCTCCTGTCTGTCTCCGCCTTTTTTAACAGCATTCATCATAATATTTTCTGTTGCCATAAAAGGAAGCTCATCCATTATTCTCTTATTAATAACTTTAGGATAAACAACTAATCCCCCTGCAACATTAGCATACAAATCAAGTATTCCGTCAATTGCAAGAAAGCTCTGTGGAATTGCAATTCTCTTGTTTGCAGAATCGTCAAGAGTTCTCTCCAGCCATTGCACAGAGGCAGTCATGGCAGGATTCATGGCAGCAGACACAACAAATCTTGAAAGTGCGCATATTCTTTCACTTCTCATAGGATTTCTCTTATATGCCATAGCAGATGAACCAATCTGCGATTTTTCAAAAGGCTCTTCTATTTCTTTTAAGTGCTGAAGAAGTCTTATATCATTTGCAAATTTTGAAGCAGACTGCGCTATCCCGGATAAACAATTTAAAACAATGCTGTCAAATTTTCTAGGATAAGTCTGTCCGGTTACAGGATATTCATCTTCATATCCCATTTTTCTTACAACCTCTTTGTCAAGCTTTTTAACGGCATCGCTGTCATTATTGAAAAGCTCCATAAAAGATGCCTGAGTTCCTGTTGTACCTTTAGCACCTCTCAAACGAACGGTAGAAATAACAAAATCAAGCTGCTCTAAATCCATAATTAAATCATATATCCAGAGTGTTGCCCTTTTTCCAACCGTTGTAAGCTGAGCTGCCTGAAAATGAGTAAAACCAAGTGTTGGCATATCTTTATACAAAAGAGCAAAAGCCTTTAATTTTGAAATGACTTTCAGAAGCTTCTCTCTCACTAAAAGAAGTGCCTTATGAATCATTATAATTTCCGCATTATCACCCACAAAGCAGGATGTTGCTCCAAGATGAATAATGCCTTTAGCGTCAGGGCATTGTTCCCCATAAGCAAAAACATGGCTCATAACATCATGTCTTACAACCTTTTCGCGAGCTTTTGCAACATCATAATTGATGTTTTCACGATACTCCTCAAGCTGTCTTATTTGTTCATCTGTTATGTTTATTCCAAGTTCCTTTTCTGTCTTTGCAAGTGCTATCCAAAGCTCTCTCCAAAGCTTGAATTTTGTTTCGTCAGAAAAAATTCTTTTCATTTTTTCCGATGAATATCTCGTATTGAGTGGATTTTCATAAAATTCAACTGACATTTCTTTTTCATCCTTCCAAAGTCTATTGTGTGCTATTATTCCATATTACTCATAAATTCTTCAAGTCTGTCCATACCTTTTTTAATGCTTTCCATATCAGCGGCATAAGACCATCTTATAAAATCATCTGCACCAAAGCCTGAACCCGGCACAAGTGCAACAAGCTTTTTATCAAGAAGAAGTGTACAGAAATCATCTGAAGTATTAATTGTCTGACCGTAGATTTTTCTGCCTTTGACATGCGAAATATTCATCATAATATAAAATGCACCTTTAGGCATACGACAAGAAAGACCGTTAATCGCATTTATTCTTTCATACATATAATTTCTTCTTTTTTCAAATTCAGCCTTCATAGCCATAACGCTGTCAAGATTACCATTAAGAGCTGCACAAGCTGCCGCCTGAGCTATTGAGTTAGG
Organism: uncultured Oscillospiraceae bacterium; assembly: GCA_964655495.1. Taxonomy (GTDB): domain Bacteria; phylum Bacillota; class Clostridia; order UMGS1840; family UMGS1840; genus UMGS1840. Next base: position 3,208 of record CAZZPN010000055.1, on the reverse strand, counting down.
GTTTGAAGTAGCGTGAGACTGAATATTTGACATAGCTTTGGCGAGTGGAGCTTCACAAGCTGTATAGCCTATTCTCCAACCTGTCATAGCATATGTTTTAGAACAAGCATTTACAGTTATTGTCTGTTTTTTGATTTCTTCTCCGAGAGAAGCAATACTTACAGTTTTTCCTTCATAAACAAGGTGTTCATAAACCTCGTCTGCGATTACGATAAGCTTATTTTCAACGCAGAAATCAGCTATTGCCTGAAGTTCAGCTACATCATACACGCTTCCTGTCGGGTTTGACGGACTGCAAAGAATGATTGCTTTTGTTTTATCTGTCATCACTGTTTTTAAATCTTCAGGTCTGAATTTGAAATCGTTTTCTTCAGTTGTTTCAAGTATAACAGGCTTACCGTCTGCGAGTTTTACCATTTCCGGATAACTTACCCAATAAGGTGCAGGAACAATAACCTCGTCTCCCGGATTAAGAATTGCAGTAAAGATATTTGAAAGAGAGTGTTTTGCACCGTTTGAAACAACGATGTTTGCAACATCATAATCAAGATTGTTTTCTCTTTTTAATTTCGCACATACTGCTTTTTTTACTGCTACTGTACCTGACGCAGGTGTGTATTTTGTCATACCTTTATCAAGTGCTTCAATAGCTGCCTGCTTTATATAGTCAGGTGTATCAAAATCAGGCTCACCGGTACCAAATCCAACTGCATCTAAGCCTTCTGCCTTCATTGCCTTAAACTTTGCGTCAATCGCAAGTGTAGGCGATGCACTAACCATTGAGCCTTTTTTACTGATTTGAATTTCCATTTTCTTCTCTCCTCATATTAATAATAGTATTCTATTTTGTATTATTTAAACTTGAATTATACCACACTTTATTTTACAACACTTTGTATAAAAAATCAAGTGTTTTGGAAAATAATACAAAATAATTTTTCTTCAAGGCAAGCATTGACAGGCTTTGTAAAAAATGTTATAATTTTTATGGAGCAACTATTTTAAGGAAAGAGATGATAATATATGAAAAAGCCTTTAATTGCACTCACATTAACTTTATTTGGAATAGGGAGCGTTTCACTTATTAATATTGAAAATATTAATATCTCTACAAATAAGTATTCTCAATCATCAACTTCAACTGAAGTAACCGATACGGATAATACTGACGATATAGTGCCTGTTAACAAAGAAGACGATACGAATAAATCTGCAGTTTCCAAGAAAAACTCTCCTAACTACAAAACAATATATAACAATTTAACAGGTGAGGTTACTGAAAAAAGCCCTATTATCTATTATACCTACACTGCACCAATTAATGGGAAGTATCATTTTGAATTATCCGAACGAACAGCGGATAATAATGTTTATATCGCTATTTATGATAAAAACGGAAAAGAATTAACCTCTAAAACAAATGAATGTACTATTACATTATCAAAAAATGAGGTTTACAAAATTCATATCAAACGATATACAAAAGACAGTAAATATGTAGTAAAAATAGGTGTCCCAAACAACATTATTGATTTAACGGGGACAGCCTCTATCACCGGTGAAATAAGCTACAAAAACCAACTAAACGAGTATACCTATGTTGCCCAAACAACAGGCAGATATAGATTTGAGTTATTAGACCGCACAGAAGATAATAACATTTATTTAAGAATTAAGAATAAAAATGAAAAAATACTTAAAGACACCACGAATAATATCACTGTTGATTTAACTGCCGGTGAAAAATATACAATTCAGGTTGAATACTACTCTAAATTATCCAAATATAAATTAGCCATCGGTTGCCCTGATAAAATTACTGATATTTCCGGAAAAACATATATTGCAGGAGAAATAAGATATAAAGATCAGATTAATGTATATACTTATACCCCCACTATCACAGGAAGATATCGCATCGAATTGGCGGAACGCACAGCTGATAATAACATTTATTTAAGAATTAAGGATAAAAACGAAAAAATACTTAAAGACACCCCAAATCATACCACTGTCGACTTAGTTGCTGGAGAAAAATATACCATTGAAGCCCAATATGTTGCAAATCTGTCTAAATATGTGCTGACACTCGGTGTTCCAAATGATATAATAAACATTACCGGAATAGTTAATCTTAATGGAGAAATAAAATTCAAAGACCAAATAAACAGATATGTATATACCCCTATATATTCAGGAACATACTATTTTGATTTGATTAACCGAACAGAAGATGCAAGTGTTGGAATAGAAATAAGAGATAAGAACGAAAGAGTTTTAAAAAATACAACTAACAAATGTAAAGTTGCTCTTGCTGCTGGTGAGCAATATAGTGTAGATATCTCCCATTATACTAAAAATTGTACATATTTGCTGTCAGTAACTCCTGAATAGTACTTGTAGTGTTATCTTTAAAATGCGATTGTACTGCATTACTGTATGTACAATCGCATTTCTGTTATTTCTAACCTATACTGTTACTTTCATAACCATATCCAATTATATGCCAGAAGGCTTTTCTTTAAATTCAACAATTTATTTCGTCATATTTTTTCTTAAAGTAATTAGCGGCACATTGTTGATTCCATTCATAATGGTATAATTTTGGTCTTGCCCAAAAGAAGTCTGCTGCAATAAAGGAATATCTAAACAAGTAGAAATCAAATACGCAGTTTCTTCTCTTGTAGCATACTTTTCCATATCAAACTCATTCTTCTTTATTAATCCTATTTCTTCTGCAACATTTATATATCCGCCAGGATAACCTTCTTTTTCTGCTTTTGGCTTATATCCTAATGCAATAACAATTATTTTTACAGCATCCAAAACTGTAATGTTTTCATTTGGATTAAAATATCCATTTCCAACACCCTCAACCAATGCTAATCCTTTTGCCGTTTGAATATAATGATATGCCCAATGCGTTGTGTCAACATCATAAAAAGCTTCTATTACAGAAAGTTGTATATCCTTAAAACCAAGTGTTACACATATCATTTTACAAAACTCTGCTCTGGTAATGTTGTCTTCTAATCTTAAATCGCCATTTTCGTCACCTATCATAATACCATAATTATATAAATCCTTTTTTGCAGTTTCAGTTAACTGAATTGCATTAGCAGATACTGCCATAGATATAGTATTGGCTAACACCATTATTAAACATATTATTTTTTTCATTTTTCTACTCCTTTTCGTATATTCGCAA
>CAZZPN010000054.1:2677-7245 GCA_964655495.1 uncultured Oscillospiraceae bacterium | reverse complement strand
CCTCTCGGTGTACCTTTGTACACCTTCGGGTTCCCCAAAGCTCTGCTTTGGCTCGATTTTTCCATTCTGAAGCTTTTTTACCAACATAGTTATTAATAAACCAAAAGATATTTATAAAGCATTGATGCTGTTTCAGCGCGGGTGATATTATTCTTGGGATTTAATACTCCGCCGTTACCTTCAACCACTCCAAAGCCAGAAAGTATCGCTGCATATCCTGTTTTTGAAGGTGTAATCGCACTACCGTCTGCAAAATCGGTTTTAAATATTGTTGACATTCTTGCAACCTTCTCTAATCCCGAAAGTCTTACAAGATAACAAAACGCATCTTCCCTTTTTACAAACGCATCGGGACTTTTCTCTCCCTCTTTTATAACTCCGTCATTTATCATAAGCTCATAAAGGTCTTCTTCATTTAAATCCATATATGAACTATGATATACGCCTGCAGCCAAAAATCTCAGCAAATCAGCCTGAGTTATCTGTACATCGGGATTGAAGCTTTCTTCATCAAATGCTATTCCCACATTATTAAGAGCCATAACTGCTTCTTTGCACCAGTGCGATGAGATATCTGAGTATTCTCTCAAAATGCGTATAGAATTACCGTTCAAGTTTTCGCCTGAAAATGCGTCTATTTTCAAATTACCAAAATTGTCAAGTCCATAGCAAAGCTTATAACTTCCGCCTGATTTTACATAAACTTTTGTAAGAGGTGCAATGTTTAGAATTTTCTCATAAGCTGTCTTTTCATCTATTGCGTTTTGGGGGTTTTCAAAAGTATCGTTTGTAAAATTAAAGTTATAATTTGCAAGTGAATTTTTCTTGATATCAAAAGACACAGTTATACTGTTTGAAGGATATTTTATTCCGTTTACTTTTCTTATATATGAATAATACGCAACTCCGCTGTTAAATTCCTTTTTTTCTTCTGCACATTCTTTTATTTCTTCTTTTGCCGCAAAATTAAGTATTTCAGAAACCTTTTTATCTGTCTCTTTCCACTGTGCTTCTGTAAGGTCATACTCGTTATTGGTTACTGCCTTTTTATAAAGCTCGTATCTATTATTGGAAACAGATAAAATTTTGCCGCTTTGGGCTTCCGCAGTATATCTTAAATATCGTTCATTTTCACCGTCATTAAGTCTGTATGAAGCGCTGTAAACATATCGTTCATCGTTTTTCGTGATACTTTCCGATGCTTTTTCGAGCTTATCTGAAAAATCAAGATACGGCATTTTTTCAAGCGTTTTTCTTATTTCATCAGCGGACATAAGACCGCTTATTGTTTCAAGTTCTTTCATTTCAAGGGGGGAAAGCACGCTTTCTTCAGCCGCTGAATCCTGCATAAGCATATTTTTGTTTGCAACGCTCCCTGAAAATTCTCTGAAATAGCTTTCAGGGTCAGGCTCAATAATTTCTCCGGTATATGCACTTATATAGCCGATATTATTGTCCTTTATACGATAGATAAGATTGGTTTTCTTTTCGCTGTCTTTTCTGTAATAGTAATTATCCCGTTCATAAATCATTTCAGCAGGAAATGTTTTGATGTATATACCTTCAGGATTTTCAATTTCCGTTTTTTCTTCTTCAAACGAAGCACTGTAATCGTAGTTAATACTTACACTTGATACTGTTATGTTGTTTTCATCGCCTGCAAAAACACTTACTTCTGCTATATTGTTGCCCACCAAAACTCCGTTTTTCATTCTTTTGTAGCTGAAATTATAATATGTACCTCTTGATGATGCTTCGCCTAAAGAGTTTTTCTCAAAATAAATAAGTCCGTCATTCTCATTTGAAAAACATTCCGGTGCTATTTTTCTTAAAAAACTGTCTGCAACAAAAAACGCATCTTCTTTTTTTACTTTGGACAGCCTTTTTAAATCCGGATTGTTAAATAAATTTCTGTCCCTGAAGTAATAATAGCTGATATTTCCGTTTTCATCGGAATTCACATTAACCGTAATGCTGTAATCATCGTTATTCCAGTAAAACCCGTAATTTGTTTTTCCGTCTTCATTTTTTTGTTCCGAGCTTTCAAAATTAGTAAAAGATTCTAAAATATCAACCTTTTCTTTTACCTTAATAAGCACTTCCTTTACTCTTTCACTTGTGGAAGTATCCGCAAATGCTGTAAGTCCAAAAAGAAGTAAAAAACAAAGTAACCCCGCAATTAATTTCTTAAGTTTTTTCATAAATTAACACTGTCCTTTCGACTTTAATTTTTATGTATTTTAATTTTTTATTTTCTTTGTTTTTTGTTTTTTTATTAATAAGTCCTTTCACTTATAATACATTTCAAAACAGGAAAAGGTTGCAAAAATTTCAAAAAAATTCAAAAAAGGATTGTAAAAATTCCTTTTTTTACAATCCCCTTTCTTTAAAGTTTTACAATAGCATCACACAGAATGTCAAAGCTTTTTTCCATTTCCGAAAATTTCATAAATTCATTTGCCACATGGCATCCACTCTCTGAATCTAAGAAAATAAGTCCGAAAGCAACAGTATTCGGGAATGCTTTTGCATAAGTTCCGCCACCCATTGAAATAGGCTCGGTCTTATCTCCTGTTCTGTCCTCGAAAACTTTTCTTAATGTGCTTACAAGATGACTGTCTTTTTTTACATAAAGAGGTACATCGTGTGCGATTACTTCTACTTTAAACCCTAGCGGCTCAACAGCTTTTTCGATATTTTTAATAAAATCTTCAAGCTTTAATGTAACAGGATATCTTATATCGCAAATAAGACTCCCAAAAACGCTGTCAGCCTTTGCAATAGAGGGATTAATTGTAAGTTTTCCTGAAGGCTCATCTGAAAGATTAATGTCAAAACCGTCATTTGTAGCTATCGAGAGAAGCTTAAGATAAGGATTTTCACCGTCAGTTTTTTCGCACAATTCTTTTCCAAGATTTATTATTGCATTCTCACCTTTATGTGGCTCGGAAGCATGAGCAGGAATCCCTGTTTTCTCAAATACTTCACCATCAAGGACGCATTTTGCATAATCAGGAACAATATTAACGACCTTACCGCCCTCAAATAAAAAGCTTTTGTCTTTGATAGTATAATTACCCGAAATCTTGATTTTAAGAAGTCCTTTTTCAGCAAAAACAACAGGGAACTCACCGTCGGGAGTAAAGCCTATTGTTGGGATTTCTTCAGTTTCTTTATATCTTTTTATACACTCCCACACGCCAGTTTCCTCGTCTCCGCCCAAAATGAGACGCACTCTTTTATTGAGCTTTAATCCGCAATCAGAAATTTTTTTCATCGCATAAAGGGATAAAAGTGCTGCACCTTTGTCATCGAGTATTCCTCTGCCGTACATTTTATCGTCAATAATGTTCAAATCAAACGGCTCACATATCCATTTTCCGTCTGCACTGACAACATCAAGATGACAAAGTATTCCTAATAATTCCTCACCTTCGCCCATTTCAATATAGCCGCAATAGCCATCAAGATTTTTCGTTTTAAAGCCGAATTTTTTCCCTAAATCAAGCATATAATTTATAGCATCGTTTATTCCTTTTCCCAATGGTGCTTCCTTTGTAACCTCTCCGCAATCGCCTCGTACTGTCTTTATTTTGAGAAGTCCCTTTAAATCTTTGAGAAAAGCTTCATTTTCAGTTATTTTTTTACTAAACATATTACTCACCCTTTTTATATTATGTAAAAATATTGCACCTTATTCTAAAAAATGTTGTGTTGACAAGGTATAACAACACAACATTTCTAAATATTATTGTGAATACAACAAGGTTCTTAAGAAATAGTCGCAATTTTTAATTGCGCTACTATTCGTGAGGTTCTTATTTCTTTATAACCTTAAAGAACGATTTTTTACCTTTTTTAACTATCATTCCATCGTCTCCAAAGTCAGCATCTGTAATCATTCTTGAAACATCGGTTATTTTTTCGTCGTTTATTGTAAGTCCGCCTTGTGTAACAAGTCTTCTGGCTTCTGCCTTTGACGGTAATATTCCTGTCTGTGCAAGTACATCAAGAACATTCATTTCACCGCTAAAGCCTTCAAGCTCTTTTGTAGGCATATCGGCTGAAACTCCGCCCTGAGAGAAAATAGCAAGTGCAGCCGCTTTTGCTTTTTCAGCTTCTTCCTCACCGTGAACAAGCTTTGTTACCTCATAAGCAAGAATTCTCTTTGCTTCGTTAAGCTGTGCACCTTCCCACGCTTCCATCGCTCTTATTTCTTCCATAGGGACAAATGTAAGCATCTTTATAAATCTTAATACATCGGCATCGTTAACATTAATCCAATACTGATAGAAATCGTAAGGACTTGTCTTTTTCGGATCGAGCCATACAGCACCACTTGCAGTTTTACCCATCTTTTTACCTTCTGAATTTGTAAGAAGGTTAAATGTCATACCATAAACCTGTTTCTGATCTTTTCTTCTGCAAAGCTCAATACCACCCAAAATATTGCTCCACTGGTCATCGCCGCCAAGCTCAATTTTACAATCATATTTTCTGTTTAACATAAGAAAATCATAGCTCTGCATAAGCATATAGTTAAATTCTAAGAACGAAAGTCCTTTTTC
>CAZZPN010000054.1:0-2667 GCA_964655495.1 uncultured Oscillospiraceae bacterium | reverse complement strand
TCAAGTCTCTGTTTGAAACATTCAGCAGTAAGCATCTTATTAACCGAGAAACAAGCACCTATATCTCTTAAAAATTCAACATAATTAAGTTTTAAAAGCCAGTCGGCATTATTTACCATAACAGCTTTTCCGTCGGAAAAATCTACAACACTTGAAAGCTGCTTTTTGAAGCATTCACAATTGTATTCGATAGTTTCCATTGTCATCATCTGACGCATATCTGTTCTTCCGCTCGGGTCTCCGATTGTTCCCGTACCGCCGCCTACAAGCGCTATCGGACGGTGTCCGTAGTTCTGCATATGACGCATAACTACCATCTGCAAAAAATGCCCTACATGAAGGCTGTCTGCAGTCGGGTCAAAGCCAATATAAAATGTAACCTTTTCACTTCCGAGAAGGTCCCTTATTTCTTTTTCGTGAGTGGTCTGGGCTATCAGGCCTCTTTCTTTTAATACATCAAAAACATTTTCCATTTTTGTTTTCTCCTTTTTTATATAAGTTATTCAGTACCTTTTAATTTATTTATTTCTGTTAACAGTGTATCGACTATTTTATCTTCTTCTATCTTTCCTAAATTTACTGTCTCACCGTTTTCGTCTTTTTTAAACAAAATTGCACAATTTTTCCCGCCGGCTATTCCAATATCACATTCTCTCGCTTCTCCGGGACCGTTTACAACGCACCCCATAACACCAACTTTGATGTGTTTTTTTATGTGAGAGGTTTTTCTTTTTACCTCATCGGCAAGTTTAATTATATCAACCTCTGTTCTTCCGCAAGTAGGACATGAAATTATTTCTACCCATTCTTTTCTGACACCCGTAGCACTCAGAATTTCTTTTGCGGCTTCAATTTCTTTTTCAACATTTTCAGTCAACGAAACTCTTAATGTATCACCGATACCGTTTCGCAATAAATATCCTATTCCGACAGCATTTTTTACAATTCCTGCTATGCCTCCGCCGGCTTCCGTTACTCCTATATGAAGCGGATAGGAAAACATCTGCGATGCGATTGTATAAGCATCAATCATTTTATTTGTATCAGATACTTTAAGCGATAAAACGATATCATGAAAATCGCATTTTTCAAGCACTTCGATTTCTTTTTTTGCAGACTCAACAAGTGCCTCTGCCGTAACACCGCCGTGCTTTCTTAAAATCTCTTTATCAAGAGAACCACCATTTACACCTATTCTTATGGGAATACCTTTTTTCCGGCAGGCATCTGCAACCTTTTTTACATTTTCCTTATCTCCGATATTCCCCGGATTAATCCTCACCTTATCAATACCGTGTTCAACTGCCATAAGTGCTAATCTGTAATCAAAATGAATATCTGCAACAATAGGAATATGAATTTTTTCCTTTATTTTGCTGATTGCTTCAGCTGCCTCAACATCATTGACGGTTGCCCTTACAATCTCACAGCCACATTCTTCTAAAGAAAGTATCTGACTGACAGTTTTATCCACATCAGATGTTTTAGTGTTAGTCATCGACTGAATAAGGACTTTTTCACCGCCGCCTATATATTTATCCTTTATTTTTACCTTTACTTTTGAGCTCATAAATTTGCTCCCATTAAAATTTAATCATATAATTTTTCTTTATAAACACCGTCTGCAATAAGCTTTTTAAATGAATCAACAACAGTTTGTTTATCTTCTTTATAAGTAACTCCAAACCAATTATCTTCTGTGGAAAGCATCTTTACAGTAGCTTTCTTTCTTTTAAGAAGCGAATCTATAATTACAGGAACAAGATACTCAGCTTTCAAATCGGTTTCATCAGTATTTCTAAGAAACTCTTTAAAATCTTCCTCCAAAAAATCAATAAAAGCAGGAGTAAGTCCCCACATATTCATTGAAACATATGAATTTTCATCAAGAACAGTTATTCCTGAATCATCTTTTATTCCCGCACCGTTTTCAAGTTTTATAATATTACGGGTTTCGTTTACTTCCATAAGCATTTCATCATCCGAAAGCTTGCATATCCCTCTTGTTACACTTCCGTTTTCACTAAGCGTATTTTTTAAGATAAAGCCCGCCATACAGAAGTTAAAATCATTTTTATTCTCTTTTTCAGATAAAAATTTATGAACTTTTATAAACGCTTCTTTTCCATAATAATCATCAGCATTTATAACAACAAACGGCTCATTGACAATTCCCTTACAAGCTAAAACTGCTTGTCCTGTACCCCAGGGCTTTGTTCTGTCTTTAGGCTTTTCAAATCCTTTCGGCAAATCGTCAAGCTCCTGAAAAGCATATTCAACCTTACAAATTTTCTCAATTCTGTTGCCTATTATTTCCTTAAAATCTTTTTCAAGATCTTTTCTTATAATAAAAACAACCTTATTAAAGCCTGCCTTTATTGCATCATAAACAGAATAATCTATTATTATCTCACCGTTCGGGCCAACGGGTTCAAGCTGCTTTATGCCTCCGCCAAACCTTGAGCCAATCCCTGCAGCCATTACTACTAAGGTAAAATTCATAAAGTTTACTCCCCAAAAAAATAATATACATTATTATATCAAAACAAAGAATAAAAGTCAAGCTATTTAAGAAATTGATTAAAATGTTTCTGTAGAATTGTCAATGATGGGTGACACTTTTCTTAAAATTCCAAAAAGTTTTTTGAAAATACTCTTGTTTTTTTT
>CAZZPN010000053.1:0-7289 GCA_964655495.1 uncultured Oscillospiraceae bacterium | reverse complement strand
AAACGGAACAGCTTCAAAAGAAACAGAAATGTTTGTTGTTGAGCTTTTAAAAGAAACTGACAGAAAGCTTTCTTATATGGTTGTATCCGAAGCAGGTGCATCTGTTTACAGTGCATCAAAGCTTGCTGCAAAAGAATTTCCGCAGTTTGATGTTTCATTAAGAAGCGCAGTTTCGATAGGCAGAAGATTGCAGGATCCGCTTTCAGAGCTTGTAAAAATTGATCCTAAAGCGGTAGGTGTAGGACAATATCAGCACTATATGCCTCATGCAAGGCTTAACGAAAATTTAGGCGGTGTTGTCGAGGATTGCGTTAATAAAGTAGGTGTTGACCTTAACACTGCTTCAGCTTCCCTTTTGTCATATGTTTCAGGCTTAAGTGCGGCAGTTGCGCAAAACATTGTTACATACCGTGAAGAAAACGGCGCATTTACAAAAAGGTCTCAGCTTATGAAAGTTCCGAAGCTTGGACCTAAAGCTTATACACAATGTGCAGGATTTTTAAGAATTCCTGAAGGAAAAGATATCCTTGATAATACAGGAGTTCACCCCGAAAGCTACGAAGCCTGCGAAAAGATGCTTGAAATTTTGGGATATACAAAAGAAGATATAATATCCGGCAACGCTTCCCTTCTTTTTGAAAAAATAAAACTTATGGGAGAGGACAAGCTCGCTGAAAAAATCGGTATAGGTGTACCGACACTTCACGATATTATAACCGAGCTGAAAAAACCGGGGCGTGATATAAGAGATGAGCTTCCGCCACCACTTTTAAGGTCTGATGTTCTTGATATAAAAGACTTAAAAGAAGGAATGGAAATAAAAGGTACAGTAAGAAATGTTGTTGACTTCGGAGCATTTGTGGATATAGGAGTTCACCACGACGGACTTGTTCATATTTCACAGATTTCGGATAAATATATAAAGCATCCGTCCGAAGCTCTAAAGGTAGGACAGGTTATAAAAACAAAAGTTCTTTCTGTTGACGAAAAAACTCACAGAATAGCACTCACTCTGAAAGGAGTAAACAATTAATGTCGGAAAAAATTGATGCACACAGAATTTATTCTTCTCTTTCTCTTGCCTATATGGGCGACGGAGTATATGAAGCATTTATACGCTCACAGCTTCTTAAAAACGGAGATATGAGAGTAAAAGATTTACACAAAAAAGCAAAAAACTATGTAAGCGCAAAATCGCAGTATCTTATTTTCAAGCGTCTTGAAGAATCCTTAACTGAAGATGAGCTGAATGTTTATAAAAGAGGAAGAAACACAAAAGTTCACACTAAAGCGAAAAATGCAAATGCAAACGAGTATCATGTTGCAACAGGTTTAGAGGCATTAATCGGTTATCTTTATTTATCAAAAAACAAAGAGCGTCTAAACGAAATACTTGAAAAATGCTATAATATCGCAAACACTTTAACCAAAGAAGACAGAACTGCCAAAGAAGAAAAAGAAGGAGAATAATAAATGGCAAAAGAAAAAGAAACACTTATCTTTCACAACAGAAAACTTGTATATTTAAGTCCTCAATGCCTTATTTTTTTCGGTGGAAATTCGTTTGAGCTAAAAGGAAAATCATTTTACGAAATTTTCAAAACGGACTGTGTCTATCTTGATAAAATAAGCGAAAATAAAAGCAATAAGGTTAAACTAAAAACACTTGATGACTGCATTATTGATGCCCAAATCACAAGAAACATTATAGACAACAATGAAACAGTCTGTGTATATTTCAAGGCCGATTTATCAAGAGTTTCATATAAACCATCATACGATGATAAAGGAATTTATCAGGAAACAGTAGAAAAAAACATGCTTGGAATTTTAAATGAATTAAACTCCATGCAAAATACACGAAATATTAATTCAATCTCACAAATCAAAAAGAATCTTATGTCTTTTTCACTCAGTGTTTACGAGCTTTTAAAAATGAAGGTAACAAACAGACTGACAACCTCTGATATTACCTTCGTCTATACAGATATATCTGAATTTATAAGGGAATGTGTTGATGAAATAAAAGCGGAACATCCGGAATTAAAAATAGCTTTAATTCCGCCCATTATGCCGATGTTTGGTGTAAATACAGACAAAGAAAGCTTAAAAGAATTTTTAAAGAAAGCAACTGAATATATAGAAAAAAATTCAAATGACAAAGTGGTTTATTTCCAAAGTTTTCAGGAGCGTGATGTATTTTCATTAACTATTATGGGAAAAAGCACATATCTTGATTTTTTAAATGTCTCAAACAGACATATTCGCACTGATATGGAAGAATTTTCCGAAACTCTTGAATTATATGATTTAGCCATAAAATCGGGTGCAGAATGTTACTGTATGGAAAATGAAAAAACAATAGACTCACTGAAAATTGTTTTTCACAGGCAGGAACGACGCCGTTTTATCGAAGAATAGCATAAACCTAAATGGCACAGTACAAAAAACTGCACTGTGCCATTTTTATGCTTTTTTTACTTATTTTTACTTATTTTTGTTTTTTCAGTACCCATTCTTCCTTATTTACCTGTCTTGCCCTTGCTATTGCAAGAGAATTATCAGGAACATCCTCTGTAACGGTAGAGCCTGCCGCAGTATAAGCATTTTCCCCCACTGTAACGGGTGAAACAAGATTTGTATTACATCCGATAAATGCGTTATCTTTTATTGTAGTTCTATGCTTCTTTTTGCCGTCGTAATTAACAATAACCGTTCCGCAGCCGAAATTCACATTTTCACCTACATCACAATCGCCAACATAAGTAAGGTGCGAAATTTTTGTTTTATCACCTACAACAGAATTTTTAATTTCAACAAAGTCACCTATTTTTACATTTTTACCAACCTTACTGCAAGGTCTTAAATATGCAAACGGTCCGACACTTGTACCTTCATCAATTTCACTTTCCATTATATATGAATGTTTAATGTTTACATTGTTTCCGATTTTAGAATCTGTTATTACTGTTGAAAAACCTATAACACAGTTTTCTCCGATAATGCTTTCACCTTTTATATACACACACGGCTCAATAACAGTTCCCTTTCCGATTATAACCCCATCTTCAATGTAAGCTGTATTTTCATCAATAAAAATCACACCGTTTGAAATATGTTTTTTTATAGCTTCTGTATTGTTCATATGAAATTTCCTCCCGTTTACACCAATCTTGCTTCAATAAGCTTTGCAAGATAATTCGCTTTCTTTGAAATAAGCTCCTCATCATTGCCTTCAATCATTACCCTTACTTTAGGCTCTGTACCGGAAGGACGGATAAGAACTCTGCCACTATCTGAAAATTCTTTTTCAAGTGCCTTTATTTCTGCCATAATTATTTCGTCATCAACATAACTGTATTTTTTATCATTACTTACTTTAGCGTTAATCATTACCTGCGGAAGAGGTTTAAAAACATCTGAAAGCTCGCTTAATTTTTTTCCGGATTTTTTCATGATAGAAAGAAGCTGCAGCGCTGACACAAGACCGTCGCCCGTTGTGTTATAATCAAGAAAAATTATATGTCCGGACTGCTCTCCGCCAAGTGAATATCCGTGATTAAGCATTTCCTCAAGGACATATCTGTCCCCTACCTTTGTCTGAACGATATTTATATTCTTTTCTTTTGCACTTAAGACAAGACCTAAATTTGTCATAACCGTTGTAACAAGTGTGCTTTTATTGAGCTTTCCTTCTCTGTTTAAGCTTTCTGCACAAATAAGCATTATTTTATCCCCGTCAACAAGTTCACCTTTTTCGTCTATAACAAGAAGTCTGTCAGCATCTCCGTCGAATGAAAGTCCTATGTCAACATCAATATTTTTCACATATTTTGCAAAATCTTTAGTATTGGTTGAGCCGCAGTTAAGATTGATATTTGTTCCGTTAGGATGGTTTGAAACTACATACACCTCTGCTCCAAGCCCTGCAATAACCTCAACAGCAGTTTTATAGGAAGCGCCGTTTGCACAGTCAATAGCTATTCTCATCCCCTTAAGGTCGCCCTCTATTGTCTTTTTTGCAAATTCTATATAATCACCAAGCGCATTTTTGCCTTCTTCGCATTTTCCTACATTATCTCCTGTTGGAAGCTTTATTTCGCTACTATCTTCTAAAATAAGATGTTCTATTTCTTCCTCAATTTCATCATTCAGCTTATAGCCGTTTGTATTAAATATCTTTATTCCGTTATATTCAGCACTGTTATGTGAGGCTGAAATAACCACACCTGCATCAGCTTCATATTTTCTTGTTAAATAAGCTACTGCAGGGGTAGGAATAATACCAAGCTTTACGACATCAGCTCCAACTGAACACATACCTGCAAATAGTGAAGCTTCAAGCATATCGCCTGATATTCTCGTGTCTTTGCCTATAAGTATTTTAGGCTTGTGTTTTATTTTCGATGTAAGTACATAAGCTGCACATTGTCCGATTTTGAACGCAAGCTCACAGGTGAGTTCCTCATTGGCAACTCCCCTTACACCGTCTGTTCCAAACAGTTTTTCCATATTTTTATCCTCTCTTTTTCACTTTTTCTTTTTCTCTTTTTTCTCTTTTTTTCTTTTTTGCGGTTTTATATTTAATTATCGTATTTCTGATGACTATTCAACAGTTACAGATTTTGCAAGATTTTTAGGTTTATCTATATCGTTTCCCCTCATACTCGCAACATAATATGCTAAAAGCTGAAGCGGAATTACAGATAAAATCGGAGAAATAAGACTTGTTTCAAACGGCAAAACAATAAGTTCATCTGCATTTTTATGAATTTCCTTTGTATCTTCATTACAGATAACTACCGTATAAGCACCTCTTGTTGCCACCTCCTTTATGTTGCTCTCCATCTTTTCACATATTTTCTTATCTGTACTTACAGCTATAACAACTGTCCCTTTTTCTATAAGTGCAATCGGACCGTGTTTAAGCTCACCTGCTGCATAGCTTTCAGAATGGATATAGGAAATTTCCTTCATTTTTAAAGAACCCTCCATACTTACTGCGTAATCAAGCAATCTTCCGATAAAATAAATATCATTTTCATTATAAATTTTTTCTGCAATTTCTTTGATTTTTTCTTCCTGTAAAAATATCTCCTCCATTTTTTTGTGAATATTACAAAGCTCTTTTTTCACGGTATCGGATAATTCTAAAATAGTTGCTTCTTTATTATTTTTTATTTCGCAAAACGCAACAGCAAACAAATAGAGCATCGTAAGCTGTGTTGTATATGCTTTTGTTGACGCAACAGAGATTTCAGGACCTGCCTGTGTATAAAAAACAAAATCTGCTTCTCTTGAAACGGAGCTTCCAACAACATTTGTTATTGCAAAAACTTTAGCGTTTTTCTTTTTTGCAAGTCTTACTCCTGCGAGTGTATCTGCCGTTTCCCCCGACTGACTTACTGCAATAACAAGCGTGTTTTCATCTATAAGAGGTTCCTTATACCTGAATTCCGAAGCTATTTCCACATTTACGGGAATACCACTCATTTTTTCTATAACATACTTTCCGACTAAGCCTGCGTGATAAGCAGTTCCGCACGCAACAATATAAATATTATTTATATTTTCAGTTGCACTCTTATCGAAAATACTGATATCAAGATTTTCCGAAATTCGCCCTCTCAATGTATCAAAAACTGCTCTTGGCTGCTCGTGGATTTCCTTTAGCATAAAATGCTCATAGCCGCCTTTTTCTGCGGTTTCTTCGGAAAAAGTTATGGTATTAAGCTCCTTTTTCATTTCGTTTCCTTCGGAATCAAAAAACAAAACGCTGTCCTTTTCAATAACTGAAAAATCTCCGTCATCAAGAAAATAGACATTTCTTGTTTCTGAGAGAATTGCAGGAATATCGGAGGCAATAAAATTTTCATTTTCGCCCACACCTACAATAAGGGGGCTGTCTTTTCTCGATACAAAAATCTTATCAGGCTCATATTCACTTAAAAGTCCCAGCGCATAGCTTCCTTTAAGCATTTTAACTGCATTTTTGAACGCAGAAAATACATCTCCACCATAAAAATACTCTACAAGATGGACAATAACCTCAGTATCAGTTTCCGATAAAAACTCAAAGCCTTCCTTTATAAGAAACTCTTTAAGCTCATAGTAATTTTCGATAATTCCGTTATGAACTACCGAAAATTTTTTGTTTTGCGATAAATGAGGGTGTGAATTAATTCTGCTTGCTTCGCCGTGTGTTGCCCATCGTGTATGCCCTATCCCTATTTTTCCTTTCATCATATTATCAGGATTTTCAAAAAGCAAATTTCTTAAATTTTCGAGTCTGCCCTTTTCCTTACATACACAGAGCTTTTTTCCGTCCTCCACGCATATTCCCGCAGAATCATAACCTCTGTATTCCAATTTTTCAAGTCCGTTTAACAAAATTCCAGCAGCATCTCTGCCGCCAACATATCCAACTATTCCACACATAATTCTTTTCCTTTCTTACGGCATCATAAAATGCAAAACCTACATAAAAAAGGACTGAAAAAGATACCACAAAATAAATTACAATTACAGTCCTTATTTTATGATACCGTTTTTTTCAAAATTATAAACATTAATATATTAAATATGCAAATTATCTTTGTTCACGGATTACTCCGTGTTTTTTCATAAATTGCTGACGATCATTTTAAAACCGTGGGACATCCGCCGAATTTTTCGATAATCCCAATCCTCGTCAACCACCTTTACCGACTGTGGTCCCGGCGCTGTAAATATGATACTTTTTAGACTTTTTTGTATTCTCCTTTCCCTTTTATTCTCGGTATTTAGTATCAAATCTTTTCATATTATATTCTATTTTCAAATTTTTGTCAATGTTTTTTAAAAAATAACATGCAGAAAAATAAATTTTCCGCATGTTATTTTTTTAATCTCTTATTCTCCCACTATATCTTGATTATCAAAAAAAGCATCCTCTAAGACAAAATGCCCGCCAAACTGCACATCAGTTTTTCCATCGATATTGATTTTGACCTGGTCTATATCGTTAAGCTCGCATAAAGAATTAACAACCGAATAAATAGCAAACATTTCTTTTGCAGAGCCTCCGGTGTTAAACTTCAAAAATTCATCTGAGAAATCCACAACACAAATGCCGTCTTTTGTATTAACGGAAAGAACTTCAACATCTCCCGAAACTGCATCGATAAGCTTGTCATTTTCAGGACCGTCAAAAAGTTCATCCAATATAAGTTCTTCAATCTTCCCTCGGCCTCGCTCTGTAAATCTTTTTTCCTTATGGAGATACATTCCGTCTTTATCGGGAAAATAAA